>JALVKZ010000296.1 GCA_027033675.1 Pyrodictiaceae archaeon
GCTGTGCGCACACGGCCAAGCGTTGAGACAAATCCTTGCTCTAGCCTCGCATGTTTAGCCTCAGCATACCCTATTGCATAGGGTATTGCTGTCTCAGGTACACCAACTACTATATCCACGTCAGCGTCATGTATTAGGGCTAGTTGCCTACCCATCTCTCTTCTAAAGGCATAGACGCTGACGCCGTCAACTAGGCTATCGGGTCTAGCTAGGTAGACGTACTCGAAGAGAGAGGTTCTCCGCCTTCCCCTTATGTGTACATGTTCAAGACTATAGCGGTCACCGTAGATTGCCTCCCCGCCGCCTAAATCGTATCTCGGAGAGCCACCCATGAGTATTATTGGGGCTGTCTCTGTAGCTGCGTACAATGCCTCAAAACCGTAGCCTCCTATACTTAATGGCCTCCTGCTCTCCCTTCCACGGCCAGCGATGAACGCGCCATCGCTGCGGAGAGCTATTGCCGCGCACCACCGGTACTCATCACCACTTGCTAACTCCTCAGCTGCATCGCGTAGATCGCTCTCAGCCATTGTCTCTGCAAGCTTCTCTACGGGGCAAGGCCCATCGATTATCGCTACTACACGTCTACCATTATGCCTCGATGTCGCCAGCCTAGCTGTTGGAGATATTCCAGCAATAACCGCGTAGCCACTTGGAAGCCCCCACTCGCTCCAAGGATTCGCTTCCCCTATCTCAAACCCATCGGGGCCTAGAACAGCGTAAACAACTCTATACCCTCTATGACGTAGACCCATTACTCCATAGTAGGCGTATTTCCCGGCATCCTGGTCTCTCTCGTAAAAGTATGCCAGTAAGAGACCCATCCCTCCTTATCACCTTCTGCCCGAGACGAATCTTTGCTCAAGGAGTTGTAGGTGGAGGAGGTAGGGATACCTTGAAGTAAAACACCCTAGGCAAACAGGCTTGCCTATTGCTCTCACAAGGTTCTCAACGGTATTGTATAGGAGCGTGTCGGCTCCGATAATTCTACGGATTTCCTCAACGCTGTGCTTGCTAGCTATTAGCTCGTCTCTACTCGGAATATCTATCCCGAAGAAGCACGGATAGCGGAGCGGAGGGGAAGCGCTACGGAAGTGAACTTCTCTAGCACCACTTATGCGGGCTAGCCTTGTTATCCAGCGCGAGGTATCTCCACGCACTATCGAGTCATCAACTATTGCTACACTCTTGCCACGAATAGTGCTTGGTATTGGCGAGAACTTTCTCAGTAAACGCCTCTTCCTAGTTGATGGAGAGGATATAAATGCCCTACCAACAAACCGGTTACGATAGAGACCCTCGTCTAGTGGTACCCCTTTCTCGATCGCGTAACCTATTGCAGCACTCCTACCACTATCAGGTACCGGGACAACAATGTCAACTACCACATCATCTATCCTGGCAAGAAGCATCCCCATCCTCTTACGAGCTTCATGAGCAACTACTCCCTCAAAGACACTGTCTGGGCGAAGGAAGTAGATGTACTCGAACACACATGGCCGCGGAGGCTTCGCTGGAGCAATACTATCTGTATAGCAATTTCTAGGAGACCCCTGGCAATATAAGGCCCTAGATCTAGGTAGCTCGGCCCAATTGAGACCCAGTGCTCCTAGAGCAGCTGTCTCAGAGGCAACTGCCACTACTTCGTCGTTAATGCTAACTGCGAGGGGCCTTATACCGTGGGGGTCTCTTGCCGCAACTAGTTCCCCCTTCGAGCTGATGGCAACGAGGCTATAGGCTCCCTTGACCAGCTTAGCTGTCTCTCTTACTGCTTCGATGAGGCTATGAGTCTCGCCATAGTAGTGCTCGATTAAGTCCGCGAGGGCTGCTGCATCCCAGTCATAGCTTTTCCTGTCTCCTAGGATCTCTTTGCTTGCCTCTACATAGTTGTAGATATTACCATTAAATGCTAGGGCTATGGTCTTGTTGTTTGATAGGACTGGTTGATATATCTCGTCATAACCGCCGCTAGTTGAGTACCTTACGTGGCCTATACCAAGCCTGGACTCGAGGCCGATGCTTTCTGGCTCGGGTAATGCCTTCCATACATAGCCTCCGCCGCCAAAGACTCTTAGATCGCTACGATATCGTATCGCTATGCCGGCTGCATCGTGCCCTCTGTGCTGTTGTTCTAGGAGAAGCTGGTATAGGTTGTAGTAGGGGTGTTCGCCCATCCAGGCGGCTATGCCGCACATAGCTAGTCGCCCTTGGATCTGACGAGGTTTTTCTCGGCCCATGTATAGGCCTCTACGAGGGTATCGATGCTGATTTGATGCATGTGGCTGTTTGTCTTGATTACTAGATTTCCTTGCTTTATCGGCCTAGCCACTATTTTTACTGGGACACCTAGCTTGGCTGCATACTTATAAACAAGGTCTAACTTGTCCTCCTTCACCTCAAAGAGTATTCTAGCAGGTGTCTCTGAGAATGCTGCCTCAAACGCTGTACACTTCCCACAAACTGTTTGGAGAG
>JALVKZ010000297.1 GCA_027033675.1 Pyrodictiaceae archaeon
CATAGCCGAGATAGTTGAGTGGGCTTACCGGATAGGAGCTGGGAAGCGTTGGCCCCCGGTAACGGTGCAGAAGTATATCCGCCACCGCTATGGCAGGCATCCATCCGGGCTGAGGGAGCCTAGCTGGAAAGAGTACTGGCAATGGCTACGAGAGCTAGAGCAGCGCACTGGGAAACGGTTGTCATGGAGCATGGAGGAGTGGGGAATGCGTTATGCCCCAAGGATACAGCACCCACTGAGGAAAGGGGCTAGGGCGAAGCTACAAGTAGCGGGCCCCGGGTGGCTACGCGGAGAACTACTAGCGGTAACCCTTGATAGGAGACGAGTGGTCACGCTCCTCACACGGCACACGAGACTAGGGCCCGGAGACCTCGTAGTCGCTAGGATAATCCACGACAAAGACGGCATATTCATAGCCAAGCTGCTCTAACGCACTAGGTATAGGCGCAGGCTTGATAAGAGCACGAATGCCTAAACACATGTATTTCCTTGGAGGTGCCTCTGTATGCCAAGGATACGCGTCAAGCTCTTCGCAGAGTACTATGAGCTAGCAGGAAAGCAGCACCAGCTAGACCTAGACATACCAGAGGAAACCACAGTCCTAGAGCTAGCGAGGCTCCTCGAGGAGAAGTTCCCAGGGCTACGCGGCAGACTGGTAAACGGTGACAAGATAGCCGAGGAGACCAAGGTCCTGGTCAATGGACGGCTAATAGACTGGCTAGAAGGGGAGAAGACTAGGCTAAGAGGCGGCGACACAGTGGCCTTCTTCCCGCCAGCAGCCGGAGGTTATTAGCTGGGCACAAGGCCACGCACCAACTCTAATAGCTCTTCTACATGGCGTCTCCTGGCCTGCCTAATGGCCCGGCGCTCCTCGTATTCCCTCTGCAAATGCTCCGGCACAACGGGTCTCCTCTTAGGGGGGGCTGGACGACCATCCAGCCCTATCGAGACGAGCACCATGTATAGCTGAGCCATAGTATTGACACGGTCCTCCAACGGGTTCTCAGCGACAACCTTCAGCAAGACCTCTAGGCTAGTCCTACCCACCCCAGTAACCCCTGCCTCGACACGAAGCAAGTCCCCGACAAAAGCTGGAGAGACAAACACAGCAGCATCAAAACTAGCAGTGACCACGGGGCTACCCGTAGCCCTCATAGCTGCGAGAGCCCCAACCTCATCGATTATGTAGAAGAACTTAGTGGCATCAAGCACCCTCGGCAACGAGAACGTAGAGTCCGGCAAAACCATAGTATAGGTCTCAACTCGGTAAGGCACCTCCAAGCGCTCAACATCGTCGCGAAGCCCACGACTACCCTCTATGAGCCGCTGCCTCTCCTCGAGCCATTTCTCGTGAACCCCGAGCAAGGGGTGAGCCTCGAGGCTGCAGGCATCAACCTCTACGCCGTGTTCACGAGGCCTAACCCGGTCATCAACACTAACATAGGTCTGAACACTAAGACTAACCGGGCGGGCGCCGCCACCGAGCCCGCGAGCCTCAGCATAGCTAAGAACATCCAGTGTATGACGAGTAGAGCCAATAACCCAGGAATAAATATAGAGAAACTCACCCACATGAACCGGGCTAAGAATGAACAAGTAATCAATAGAGCCAAGAACCACGTAGCCGCGAGAAACCCTCATAGCGGCCATAGCACCGGACTCAAGAACCCACCAAGCAAGCCTACCACCATACAACGTACCATAACGATTAGTATACCTCGGATATACAGGCCGAACAACATCAACCCTACTAGACTCAAGACAAACCCGGCTCATAACAGCCACCCAGAGAGAACGACGAGAACCCTACACAGAAATAATGTAAGATGCAATCCTTTCAGATTCAAGAGGCTGACGTCATACTATAGAGCCTGGCTATCGACTAACTATAAAGAAGTTAGGGCTATAGCGCCTCGGTCTCAACGCCTTCCCGATTAGCTACTTCTGCTTGCCTCTTGTCAAGAGTCACTAACACTGCTTCAAGATCCCTAGCCAACACGATAAACAACGAGTCATATACTGTTATGTGATTCCTAGCAGCTATGCGCAAGGCCTCCGACAAGAACTGCTCCTGCCTATACAGGGGAATAACACCAGAGGCTAGATCCTCAACAATACTAACCGCATTCTCTAAGCTCATCTCGCCACGTATAACTTTCTTCCAAAGAGCATTAGCAACCTCCTTCACCGCCAAATCAAGCGTCACAATTTCATCAAGCAATATCCTCTCAGCACTCTCCCAGCCAGGCTCCTTGGAGAAATACATTACGAGAATAGACGAGTCAATGACTTTCACGATCCTCCCTCACACTCCTAGACGCAAACCCCGCTGAACTAGGAACTACATCGCCGAGAATCCGTCTCCACTTAGCAATCACCCTCTTCCTCCTCTCCCGGGCAGCAAGAGCCTCAAGATACCTACGAACAGCCTCGCCTACATCTATGCCAGCGCGTTCGAGTTCCTCCTTAACCTCCCTCCTAACCCTAACACTAACAACAACCGTAGACAAGAACGCAGACACCCTGTATACACGAGAACTAAAAAGAAAGATAAAAACATAGCGTAAAATAATGTTAAGCTAAGCAAACTAAGCTAACAAGCAAGCCACATCACGATAAGCTACTAAGCCACAGAGCACGAGGTATGTATCACCTACCCCTGCCAGCTTATGGCTTCTCCTTGCTACCTGTGAGGGAACCCGGGGCCGCGGGGATGATGAACGAGGCACGAGCCGACCCGTGAGGAGCGGACTTAGCGCTGACCCTCTGAACCGCGGCCCCTCTCTAACGCTTTCCCCGCACCCTCTCATAATGATTTCTACTCATTCTGCTTAGTTAATTATTAATATCCTACCATGAAGACTGATCACTATACCATAATCAACGTTGGAAACAAATAGCATGCTCATATGCAGGAGCAAATACGACAAACTTATCCATGTCTGGGCCACTACTTATACTAAATGGCCCGCGGGTTCAGGGTCAGTGGCAACGGGCTCTATCACGGGCTCTGTGCCTCAACTCATGCCGCGCTCATCATCCCCGCGGGCCGCCTCTTCTCAAGGCTTGTAGACGAGTATTGCCTTCCTGCCATCCTTCTCAACAAGCTCTATGAGCAACTTGTCGTTTTCTTGCCAACTTAGTAGCTTGACCAATTCCTTCGGGATTGTTATCTCGTAGCTCACATAGCCTCTACCAATTGCCTCTTCCGCAGCTTAACAATACCTACCGCGCACATCAGACTCTCTCACCTCTACTTACGCTCCATTACTAGCAGAGGATAGCCAGCTCTATGAATACTAGGTAATTAACAAAGCTTGCGTACAAGTCGAAACTAGCATGAAGCAGCATCTATTCAATCTCACAGAGACTATCCTCGTCTAAGACTACTCCCAGGAGGAATTCAGCCTATGCCGAGGCATGAACACCTATAGACACTAAATAATGTTCGGAAACAAGATCAATTGAATTTTTAGCTAAGAATATCACATTTAAAGAAAAGCCCGTACTATAGTAGAGAAACCCTCATTTCGCATACCACATGGCTATAACTCGGGCAATACAATGTAGGAGATGCACGAGGAAACGATAGAACGGGGTGTGCGGGATTGGTGCCGCGGCCGGGATTTGAACCCGGGTCACGGGCTTGAAAGGCCCGCATACTTGGCCGGGCTATACTACCGCGGCAACCGCGCAGCGTATGGTAGTCTTGGAGACTCGGCCGGGCTCAGCCGCGGCCATGAATGATTAACACCTTGTGCAGGAGGTGTATATTTGTTTCTCTTCTACAGCCCCGCCTAGCTGATTCTTATTAAATATGTTTCCCGGGTGTTATCTGCTCTTATGAAGAGTAGTGTGGTTGCATTGACGTATTCGAGTCTGTCTCCGGGACCTATTGGGTTAAAATTGATGATTCCTTGTATGGCCTCGGTCTTGTTTCCATTGAGGCGGTAGAGTCCTCCATGCTCTAGGAGTAGATAAAGCGTATCCCCGTAGCCTGCTAGCCCTACGACGTGGCTTCCGGGCACGTTAACGCTATATGTGCTCCATGTGCCTGGCTGCGTGGAGCTTGTCTCAACTATTATTGGCACACTGGTATCGTTACTATATACTAGGAAGTATGCGTTGGCACCTATCTGGTCATTTGCACTAGCTGGATAGACTAGGCTGGGGTTCAGCACTACAGTGCTGCCCAGGGCTTCGCTCAGGCTGCCCGTTGTCGTGGAGTTTGTTGAGAGATCCACTATACAGTAAGTATCCGTTCCACCACCTTCTAGTACTACTAGGTAGCTCTTAGACGACGTATTGACCGCTTCCGCCTCTACTCCTGCCAGTCCTACACAGCTCTGTGTTACTGGCGTAAACGTTGTATCTGGGCCTCGAAGCCTAGCAGCATAGACTCCCGTAGCGTTTACTAGGAGGAGCGTATTGGTATACACGTCGTAGGCTATTGTCGCTGAGCCATTAAACATTGTGTGGGGGTCTACGCTGTACTCGTATACCAAGCCAGTACCAGTGTCACGGTAAAGACCTATCTTGCTCTCTCCACCCACTGCAACAAGGAGCCCAGTAAACGTGTTGCTATACAAGTAGGTATAGTTAGCATTAAGCCTATCAATGCTGAGAGATGCGGGTCCCGCAGTAGTGGTATAGTTTATCTGAAGAAGCACAGTGTTATTAGTAGGGTTTACTACACCCGTATCAGCATCAAAACTCTTACTATAACTCAGCACTGCACCACCACTAAGACTCAGTATTGCTAACTTTATCCAAGAGGAGCTCGTCCAATTATATATCATTAGCTTATATGTCCCCGACTCGTTACACGATACATCATAAAGTGCCGTTATGCTCAGAACATCTACCCCCCTGGGTATCACTGCATAGCTCTTAACAACCGCCTTGTACCCCGTGGCGAGGTCTACCTCGTACAGGTTACCGCCATAAAGCCACCCAGTACCCAGATAATCCGAGGCCCAAAAACCTGCAACCAATCCTCCACTACTATTATATATCTTTATATATGCATTATCTATTACTGGTTGCCGTATAACATCAAGCACGGCGAGGCCATTACTATCAGTTGTACCCGAGGCTACAAGATAGCCAGAGCCATTATAGACCTCCACCTTCCAACCAGAGACAGGTGAACCATCCAACAACACACTTATGTTAAGATAGCGCGGATTCGCATAAGATGCTATAAAATCATCGAACCTTGCTTGGCCCCCCCATGTTCCTACGCCTATGCCGTCTGGTGTAAAGCTCGTATCAGTTGTACTAACTGTATACGTGTTAAGATCTTGGTCCACGACCGTTAGCTGAAGCTTACCCGTATTTGGGTCATAGTATGCTATCGAAGTATACCACTGGTTCGCTGAAAGGCCTGGAGATGCTGATGCCAGTATGTTCCATCCACCATTCCATATCCATATCTCTATTGTGCCAGCGCTTATATGGATGGAGAGTTCATAGAGGTTGTTGTCGTCCTGGAAGAGTACTATATCGTCATAGCCACTTATTGCATAGATGTGTGCAGCTACGTAATAGGATCTCGAGGATGGGGCCGTAACTGAGGCTGGGTAAGCTACGTACTCTCCGCTGCCACCAAGCCCTCCACTAGTTGATGTACTTGTCTGTTCTATTCCGGCTGTGTTGTCGTAGCCTATTCCCTGTGCCCATGTCCAGGTGCCACCGTTTGTGCTCCAGGCGCCGCTAACGAATACGTCTCCCTCGTCGAAGTCTGTCGCGTATATGGTGTTGTTTTGTAGTATTGTGAAGTCGGATACGACTATTGACTGGCTAGTATCTACTTGGAGCACGTTCCCGTCGAGGTATGCTAGGCTCACGTTGTTGCCGGATACTCTTACTCCTACTGGGATTGTGTAATCGTCTACACTGGAGCTGTTTGTTGCCTTGGCGTACGCGGTTAGTGTGCCTCGCCAGGTCTTGGTCCAATCGCTTGCTATTGATGCTAGTAGGGTATAGTTACTTGTTATCGTGGATACGTTTGATGACACTGGCGTTATATTTGGATACAGTTGATAGTAGTTTCTTATCGGTACTACTGCTACTGCTGGACTCGCTGACAACGCCATACTAATTGTTATTGGCTGTGTTGCCCCGTTTATCGTTATGTCTAGTTGGTCTCCGGGAGCCATTGTTACCGGTAGTCTTGTTACTGTAGTTGTTGCTCCGCTCGCACTGGTTAGCGTCATTGTTATTGTTGTGCTTAGCTCGGTGTAGCGATCTATTACTAGTGTTGTCTGGTTATCCCATAATATGACTATACTTGTTATCGTGACCGCTCTCGGCGCGTTCGACCCTATGGTTATTCTGAGTACCCCTGGCTCGGCGATGTAGTAACCCCATATCTCTGAGGCTAGTAGCTGTGTCGAGATTTTCTCTTGGGCTGCTTGGCTCACCGTGTCTATAATCATTTTTTGCTGAGCAGTAAGGTAGAAGTAGAGGGCCAGCATAGCTAGTAGAGCTATGGCGAGCAGTACTCCCCCCACTACTGTTGCTATTGCCCTAGATTCTCTTCGCTGAGGCATAGGCCTCACCGCCCTCATACACTATCTTTACATCAGCGTAGCTCCCGGCGCCGTTACAGGTTATTGTCGCTGCCGCGTAGTAGGGGAGGGCGACGTTATGCGGTATCAGTGTTTGGCCATTGTTTAGGCTCAGTGTGCATCTACTGCTCCACGGCGTATCGTTGATGTATACATCGTATAGCTTTACTGGAGTATTATCAGTCACGATAACCACGTGAAGCGTGTCATTACTGTCAATGTACGCTAGTGTTATTATTAGGTCCTGTCTCGTCTCGAGAGTAGTCTTGACTAGTTGGCGTTCAGCTAGTTGTTGCGCTGTATAAGCGTTCTCGAAAATTCTCGAGACCACTAGCGCTCCCACGCCAAGCACAATTATGGCTAACAACGCTGCCGAGATGTACTCGCTTATGCCTCTTAGGTACTGTCGTTGCATTACTCTATTCCCCGCCGAGAATCATTGAAGGACCAGGACTCTAGTAGCTACGAATTACCAGCCCCTACGTATCTTGGGAATAGCTTAGCACCATTATACGGCTATCGTTCTTGGGTAAAGATGCTTCATCGTAAGCTTCTTAACCCTCTGAGAATGTAGTCTGTCTCCTACATGGCTGCGGCGGTCGTCTAGCCTGGACTAGGACGCCGGCCTGCCAAGCCGGAGATCCCGGGTTCAAATCCCGGCCGCCGCACC
>JALVKZ010000298.1 GCA_027033675.1 Pyrodictiaceae archaeon
CCGTATACCTTCTCCAAAGCCTCTAGCACGCACCTCGCTGTAACACCTCTCATCCTCGGCGGGGTCTGAAAGCCCAGGCCGAGCCCACGCCTAGCCCTCTCATATAGGGGAAGATCGTTGAGCCTTTGGTCACTGAGTAGCAGTTCTCCCCTCACTACACGGTAGCCGGGCAGCCCCATGACGGCGGAGAGTAGAGAGGACTTACCAGCACCATTAGGCCCCATCAATACCTGTAACTCACCACTCCTAACCCTGAGCGATACGCCACGCACTACTAAGCTCCCAGAGGCCTCAACAAATATATTGCGAAGCTCAAGCACCATACCAAACATACCCAGTTATTGTAACAAGTGAAAACAACATAAAATAAGCCTTAGCCCAGCGAGAGACAAGAGCATAAACACTAGGCCTCCTCTAAAGGTCCAAACCTCTAGCGAGCAAGGTTATGCAATGGAACTACAAGATGCGTGCTCCTAGCTAGTCCCCTGGAATGGGACATAAGAGCTTCAAGGATCTTGGGTGCACAGATCAGTACATGGTTAGGTGTAGTTATGTACATAGTATGTGTAACTATTGCAACGATGTTGATCAATATTGTTGCAGCTCGTGTTCTAAGTATTCATAGGAGCTTACCAAGAGTAGTGATTAGCGAGCTTACCTTACTACTCATAGTTATCGCCGTGATAAGAGTGTTTCGTGAAGGCATTCCCAATTTTCTTCAAGGCGTCATTCATAAATGGGTATAACTCGCAGTAATACTCCTCCTACCTCTCTATGCTAGTACTATAGCAGGTATCGCAATTAGGGGACAAGAATGGTTCTACCAAGCTTCGCGCCCAGCGTTTATCTAGTCCTATAATGCCGTACTATCTATGTATGCAGCCCTCTTCGGCTCATGGAGGGGCTTGTGGCAGTCTTAGCTTATATAGCCATGCTATACGAGCTTTTGAAAAAAGCCTCAATAAAAGCATGGAAAGTTGTGGTAGAATCCTAGGCACGCAACCGTGTTTTCACTAAACTATAACGGCTCATTATAATACATAAATTGATGGTTGAGGACATCGAGATATTGCATTCTTTGGACTTGCGCTCGCCTATAGTTACTTCAATTTATCGTTCCCCCTACAGCCCTCTTGGTAGTCTATATGCTCTCTGAAGCGCCGCTATGGTGGAACCTATTAGCACCTCTATGCACTATAGGTGTATTTTATACGTGGTTATAAGGCTATTAGGGCTATTAATAGCCTTGATAATTGATGAGACTCTCTGTCGCTGGGAAGGCCTAATCCTAGTGCAAATTAACATGTTTTACTATAACTTTAAGACATAAGATAGGATTACATAGTTACGGGATTTTATGTCAAAGTAACGGAGGAGTAGGGGGAGGGATGTTTCTTCTTGTCTCTATACGGGGACAGAGTTTGTATTAGTTGCACGCAGCAATGGGTTCCGAGAGGCGTATGTGCTATGCTATCGGGCTGGGAGGGTGGCTAGGCGAGGCACTAATTGTTCAAGGCTTGTATTTGTTGCGGTAAAGAAGCCATAGCTGGGAATAGTGGCGCGGCTCTGTTAGCTCATAGACTTTTATTGGTTATTCTGGATGCTTCTCGCAGGGTAGCATAGTTTTTAGCTCTTCTACCCCGATGTTGCTTCAGGGTTTAAGGAGATGGTCGTAGAGGGTGGTGGCTGGCTAGCGACTATTGTGGCTTCCCTGGTTGCGGGCCTGGTGACTGCGTGGAGTCTTAGGTGGTGGATCCGTGTTGCTCGTGAGAGGGGCCTGGTCGGCAAGGATATGAATAAGCCAGGCAAGGTGCTCGTAGCAGAAGCTGGCGGGGTCTGGGCCATTATAGGCGCCTCCTTCGGGCTCTTTACCTTCGAGGCCTGGCACGTCTACCTGGGCAGCAGCGTGTACTATGCGCCGGAGCTCTTTGCGCTAACCTCTCTCCTACTCCTCTCCGCTTTCCTGGGCTTCTTAGACGATGTACTGGGGTGGAAGAAAGGGCTTGCTAGGAGGTGGCGAGTCGTACTCATGGCGCCGATATCCCTTCCACTCGTCGTGATAAAGGCTGGTCACTCAACGCTAGCCCTGCCCTTGATCGGCGTCGTTAACCTCGGCCTCCTATACCCCCTAGTGGCTGTGCCTATAGGCGTCCTAGGCGCCGCTAACGCGTTCAACATGATAGCTGGCTTCAACGGGTTAGAGGCCGGTATGGGGCTATTACTAATGCTCTTTACTGCCTGGTATGCCTGGATAAAACATGTATACTTCGTAACATACACGGCCACGATAATGGCTATAGCCCTTATAGCGTTCCTAGCCTACAACTGGTACCCAGCCAAGGTTTTCCCAGGCAACTCTCTAACCTATGGAGTCGGAGCCTACTATGCAGCTCTCGTTATAATCGGTAACATGGAGAAATTCGGCATACTACTCTTCACACTATACTTCATAAAGGCGGTAATGAATCTCA
>JALVKZ010000299.1 GCA_027033675.1 Pyrodictiaceae archaeon
GCTATAACGTTGTAGACTTTGTCTGCGTTGAAGTCTCTGAACTTCTTTATGCTGTAGGCTATGTCCCTTGTGGTGTAGAGTGTTGTTCCGTCGCTTCTCTGTAGTATGAGGGGTGGTACCTCGTAGTCCTCTGGTACTCCTAGGGCTTGGCGTATGACTGGGTCTTTTAGGAGGGGTTGTAGGTTTAGTGCTAGGGCGCCCTTATGGGTTATCGCATAGGGTGTTGACTTTGCCTTCTCTATTATTTTTCTTACGAGGCTGCTCCATACTAGGTCGCTTTCCCAGTCCCATTGGTCGAAGTCTATGCCTAGTCTCTGTAGCGTTTGTTTGAAGCCCTCTAGACACTTCTCTACGATTGTTCTTGTTAGTTTTACTATTTCCTTGTCTTCTCTGAACTCGTAGCTCCGCATTATCTCCTGTATTTCTTTCTCGGGGTCGCATCCATGGATAGCCTCTGCTAGCTTGTCGAAGAGTTCTGGGGCTTTCTCGCGTAGCCGCGAGGCTGCTGCTACTAGCTCGTCGAGTTCTCTTAGCTTCTCGTGGTACTCGTCTAGGTTATCTCCTTGTTTTAGCTCCTCTAGCTCCTTTTTCAGCTCCTCTATGTCTGCTAGTGTGTGCGTGAGAGCATAGAGTAGTCCTAGCCAGTGGTCAGGCTTGGCTCCCTCCGGTATCCTGGGTCCTCCGAGGAGTTTTGCCCCGTAGACTAGTACTGCTACTTGTCTACCCATATCGTCTACATAGAACCTTGTCTGGACCTTGTGGCCTCTCTCCCTCAGTAGGCGTGCAAGGGTGTCGCCTAGGGCAGCGTTCCTTGCATGGCCTATGTGGAGGGGGTGGACGGGATTGGCACTGGTGTGCTCAACTACTATTCTTAGCGGTGTATCCGTCTTCACGTGGCCATAGTTGTATCCGTCTCTAATCACGGCGTTGAAGACTGCTCGGGAGGCCTCGGCGGCGTCTATGACTATGTTTAGGTAGCCTCCTATGCGCTTAACACTAGCTATATGGTGGTATCTCTTTAGCTTCTCGGAGGTCTTCCCAACCAGTACTTGTAGGTCTAGGCCGTGCTTCTTCGCGAACCTCGCTATGGGTAATCCGTAGTCTCCTAGCTCGGGGCGCGGTGACTCAGCTACGATGTACTCAATGAGCTTCTCGTCCTCGCTTACCCCGAGCTCTCTTAGAGCCTCGTGGAGGCTAGTACCTAGGACGCGGTGCGGTGTTAGGTTGTATACTTGCCAGCTGTGCTCTGGCTCAGGCATACCAGGAGCCCCAGGAGGCAGAAGAACAGCCTCTTCTAATTACTATATGTGGGCTGCTTAGGCCTTCTCGGACTCTCTTAGAGCTTCTATTATCTTTGCTATGACTTCCTCGGCGCTGACTCCGTGTATTCTTAGTCTCTTAGTCCTAGAGCGCGCACCATGTACTATCTCTATGCGTGAGGAGGGTATCCTTAGTAGCCTTGAGAAGAATCTTACTAAGCTCGCGTTTGCGCGGCCCTCTATAGGCGGCTCATCGGTGTAGAATACTAGCTCGCCTAGCTCCATGCGTAGCCCAGTAAAGCTTGACTCCGGCTTAACGTAGAGAACTATATCCACGTAGTCCGGGCCCTCCTGTATCTGTTTCCTTAGAGCATCCTCCATGTTTTTCTTACCCCTCGGTCCCCTTGTGCCTCATTCCCGTGGAAGAGTGTTAGCTCTTCCTGGGCAAAAAGAGTATTCTAGGACGGAGCCTCTGTGCTTATAGGAGGGGTGCATAGGGTCTGCAAACAAGGTTCTACGAAGTAATTGACACTGGTGCTCCGATTAGTAAAGCTATTCGCTTATTCGCGTCACGCGGGATAAGTCACGCAGCCATGGTGGGAGAGGATGGGCTACTTGTTGGCGTTCTCTCCGTGAAGGATATTGGGAGATACGTGGCAGAGGCATTCGAGGATGCTGGGGCCCTTGAGCAAGCGGATATGCTAGCGATACTGAACACACCGGTATCGAGGATAGCCTCAAAGCCACCAATTGTGTTGCACGAGGATAGTCTCTGTAGGGCAGTGGAGATAATGATCACTAGGAATATTGGCTTTGTTCCCCGAGTGGATAGCGATGGTAGGATCCTCTATGCTTACACAGAGCTTGACACGGGGTTTGAACTCCTAGACCTAGATAAGCCTGCCAGGGACTATGCCTCGACTAGCGTTGTTACCGGCGAACCCGAGGAACCCGTCATAGAGGCTCTGGGGTTCATGTTGGAGCAGGGTTTTAGGAGAATACCGTTCCGCTTAGGCTCTGAGTACTATATCGCGACAATGTCGTCGCTTCTCAGAGCTATAGTGAAGAGGCCGAGAGCGGAGACTTTGCTGGAGCCCGTTAAGACATATGCTATGCCCGCAGCAGTGCTAGACTACAATGATGCATCAATAGGGGATGTGGCCGAGATAATCCTGGCCGTAACGGAGAGAGCTGTACTACTTCTAGACAAC
>JALVKZ010000300.1 GCA_027033675.1 Pyrodictiaceae archaeon
CCCTCATTTCCTTGCGCATGAGGTCTAGGTAGAGGAGCAGTATGTCCTCCGTATAGAGCTTCTGCTTCTTCTCAAGCTTCTCCAAGAATCCTCTTCGAGACCTGGCTCAATAAGCTACTAAGTACAGCTTCCTCGGCCAATTACTAGACCCCGGTAAAATCAATACGGTAGTAATCGAAAATACATACGCTTATCCTAGGAGAACGGCTTTGGCGAGAGCAACGCTACTAAGTTATGTGTTCCTGCCTTTAAGCCGTACCTAGCACTCCCTAGATCCAGCGCTTCTTTCTCCTATACCATTTTGCCCTCCGATAACTGGTCTCTGGCTTTAGTCCTAGGTAGAACTCTCTTACGTCTTTGTCTTCTCGTAGCTTCTCGGCAGGCCCCTCTAGAACTATCTTGCCGTTTTCAAGTATGTAGCCGTAATCAGCTATTTCTAGCGCCTTTTTCGCATTCTGCTCAGCTAGTAGCACTGTTATACTCTCGTCCTCGTGAAGCCTCCTTATGGCTTCGTAGAGCTCATGCACTATGCGGGGTGCTAGGCCTAGGCTAGGCTCGTCTAGTAGCAACAGCCTCGGCTTAGCTAAGAGGGCTAGGCCTATGGCGAGCATTTGTTGCTCGCCGCCACTTAGGTAACCTACTCGCTTTCTCCGGTGCACTTTTAGTCTTGGGAAATACTTGTACACTATATCGGTGTCGCTGCTCCCCCACGCGTACGCGACAGCCTCTATGTTCTCCTCGACGCTCAGCTCGCGGAAGATTTGCCTACCCTCAGCGACATAGACTATGCCTTGGCGAGAAATCTTGTCTGGCTCCCTGTTCTCTATCTGCTCTCCAAGGAATCTTATTGAGCCTCTTGTGACCCTACCACGGTACAGCTTGATGACCCCCGAGATCGCGCGTAATAGGGTCGTTTTGCCAGCACCATTGGGGCCGAGAATCGTCGTAATGCTGCCACTCTCTACTCTCAGACTAATACCCTTAAGCACCATTATAAATGGATGATATATGACCTCTATATTATTTATATCTAGCAGGGGCCCTGGCAACACCACGCCACCATTACTATCTTTACCGGGACCATCAATGCACTAGAGGGAAAAAGACGTGCAAAGGATCACCATGCTAGCCCTTGGTTACAGCTACGCAGTCAAAGCCCTTAGGCTCCACAGGGCCTAGGAAGTGGAACTTGCCGTCTTTCCCGTAGAGTACTATGTATACCGTTTTGAATGGTAAGTGCCTGCCTGGGCAGAACCTCATTGGAGGCGTTATATCGCCCAGCTTTATTGGGTCCCCGCTACAGCTGCTCTCCAGAGCCTCTTTGAGAGCCTCCCCTTTCTTACTCGCTATGTCTTGGCTCGTAGCCCTCTCTATGGCCTTGACTAGTAGCCAGACATTTATGAAGCCCTGCATAAACCTCAGGTTTACCTGGCTCGGGGTCATGCCAGCCATCTTTGCGGCCTCATAAACCTCCTTGTAGCCTGGCTTATCCTTGGCATACTCCGGCCATATCCATGGAGACACACCAGCAACCCTTCCAGCAACACTGCTGCCAGCTCTCTGAGGGAACCTTTCGTCAAAACCCCATACGTTTACAACCATTGTTGTTTCTAGGCCGTGCGCCACCGCTGACTTCGCCGCCAATGCGCAGCTACTTATGGTGTTGCCGCACCACATGAAGCTAGGCTTAGCCCCCATTACTTGTGTTATTGCTCTCTCTGCATCAGCCCCTGTAGCCGCTAAGGGTAGGTCTACATCTGCAACAATTTTTACCCCAGCTTTCTGAGCATAAGCCTTTATTGCGGGTATCGGGCTCTTACTATAAGCTATCTTGTGGTCATATAGCAGTGCTAGTTTTGCTCCCTTCTCCTGGCTAGCCATCCAGGCTACTGCTGCACAGGCCTGGGTACTATAGTCCGGTGCGGGGAAGAAGTTGTATGGCTTATTAACTAGTACAGCTGAATAACTAGCTGATATATAGAGTATCTTATCGTGCGCTGTCTGGTCGGCAAGCTTCTCTGTATCAGCAGTTCCCCACCCTATTATCGCCACGACATGATACTTGTCCCTGAACTCGTTATAGAACTCTACAGCCCTGCTAGGGTTATACGCATAATCCCTCTTAACGGAATCCAGGTAGACCCTCACACCATCCTTCGTGTATATTCCCTTCTCGTTGAAGTACTTTATTGCCGCAACCACGCCCTTAGCGTAATCCCTCCCTACATCGCTTGTAGGCCCGCTCTCGTCGACAAGCACGCCTATTGATAAGTGCATCTCCTTAGCAGCTTTACCCGTAGCAGGGGTCATAGTGCTTGTTGTGCTCGTAGTGGTGCTTGTACTGGTTTGCTGTGTGCTAGTAGCTGATGGGGTAGGAGTACTCGTTGAAGCGGTTGCAGAGCTAGATGTGCTTTTGCCTGAGCCTTGGTAAAAAACAGCAGCTAGTACAGCAGCCACTATTACT
>JALVKZ010000301.1 GCA_027033675.1 Pyrodictiaceae archaeon
AGAGGAACCTTGACGACAAATAGGGTACAATAATCACCGATGACTCGCGGAGGGCTCTCAACTTTCTTGGCGGTAGGGGTAGCTGCCTAGTATTCTTAGGAATAGGCTTCTTTGCCTGGCCTCCTGCAGTGCTTCTGCTATTTTTTTGTCTAGTCTTGTGCCTTCTAGCTCTATGTAGAAGTTGTAGTGCCAGGGCTTGCTCGGGACTGGGCGCGAGTATATCATTTTTAGGTTTATTTCCCGCTTGGCGAAGGGCTCTAACCAGTCGTGGAGCGAGCCTGGCTTGTCTGGTAGTGCTGTTATTAGCATTGTTCTGTGCGCGTTTCTTGGCTGGTCGTGCCACGCTATGGCGATGAACCTTGTGTAGTTGGGCGCAGCTGAGGCATCCTCTAATACTATTTTGAGGTTGTTCTTTCTCGCTGCTTGTTCGCTGCAGAGGCAGTAGGCGTTGTTCTTTGCTGCCTCGGTTGCTGCCTGGCTCGTGCTAGTTGTTGGTATGAACTCGTGGCTGCCCAATATCCTTGCTATGTTGTGGTAGGCTTCCCCGTAGGCGTGAGGGTGGGAGTAGATTCTCTTGGCTGGGTTCTCGGAGCCAGTTGCTAGTACTAGTTTTATGCGCATCTCGAACCCAGCGTATATGCTCAGCATGGTTGATGCCAGGTTGTCCAGTGTCTCACCAACAGGGCCCTCTAGGCTATTCTCGAGCGGGGCTACACCGTAGCTGGCCTCGTAGTTCTCAACTAGGTTGAAGACCTCGGTTATGCTCTTAGCTGCTACGTGCTCTGCGTCAGGGAATAGCTTTGTGGCCGCTATGTGGGTAAAGCTATCCCTTGGGCCTAGGTAGGCGACTCGTAGCCGAGACATGGCAGGGGCTTCCCCTAGTCTTCTCGTGGCTGTGCTGTGAGCTTCTCAACGGCTTCTCTTAGTGCGCTGAGTGCTTCGTGGCTGTAGGGGTTTTCCTGCCTTATCTCCTCGACCACGTTGCTCAGGGTTGCTAGTCTATTAGTTACTTGGATTGTTTGTCTAAGGCTCCTGGTCATTAGTTTCTCTACTAGGTCGCTGCCTATGCCTAGCCGTGTTGCTAGTTTCTTTGAGGCTTCGTGGTATAGTTGGTGGACTAGGTGATGTAGTACCTGGTTAACAGCCATGACTCTGTCATGAGTGTCTGGATCAATTGTCACTGTTTTCATTCCGAGGCCGTGTAGGAGCTGGGTCAGCTTCTCCCTCCAGCGCGCTAGCCTAACAGGTACTATAGCCACTGTCTCACCTGCTGGGCACTCTAGAGGCCCGAAGAGGGGGTGCAGGCTAGCGTACTCGGGGGGCTCCTCGGTCCTCGCCAGCATCTTTTCTATTCTATTAACCAGGGGTTTCTTGACCGAGGCTAGGTCGGTGAAGAGCATGCTCTGCCTAGCATGCCTTAGGTGCTCCTCGAGCAAGCCGGGCACAGCACTACCAGGCACAGCGTAGACAACCATGTCCGCCCAGTCAATTCCTCTCTGAGGCTCCATGGCTAGGGCTCCCAGCTCTTCTGCGAGCCCCTGTGCCTTCTCCTCGCTGCGCCCGCCTATCGCTACCCAGCAACCTGCCCGGATCATAGCCGAGGCGAGTGTCCGCGCCATTCCCCCGTAGCCGTAGATGTATACTCTTAGCCTCCCTGGGCAGTAGAGCTGGGCGCACCTAGACTCGTGGACGAGCACCGTGTAGAGCTCCTCGGCTAGCTCTCTGCTGAGGCCAAGGCTCCTGGCCCTCTCAACCAGGCTGCTCCTGGCTTCTCGTTCCCGGTTCTCGTCGTAGACGGGGAGCCCTGCGCCGCGCTTAGCCTTGCTGATAGCCTTTACCGTGTTTAGCCGGGCCGCAATGGTCTCTAGGAGGGCGGCGTCGAGCCTCTCAAGCGCCTTGCGGAGCCATAGAAGCTCCTCCGGTAGAGCTATCTCCTCTGCCACTTCTCCACCGCCTCTACCACGCTCCTCGCGATATTGTCCGGCATTAGGCCGTGGCGCTCGTAGAGATCTATGACACTCCTAGCGCTATGCCCATAGCCCTTGGCTGCTACCGGGACCACGGGTACCGGGTATCGCTGCGCAAGAGTCTCTGCTACTGCCCCGAATAGCCCGCCCCGGGGGAAGTGCTCCTCGACTACGATTACTAGCCCGGTTCTCTGCGCAAGCCTCACGAGACGAGCCTCATCTATTGGCTTAACTGTATGCAGGTTCGCGACCGCAGCGCTTAGGCCCTTAGCCTCTAGCATTTTTGCCGCCTCAACAACGTGTGCCAGAACCGGGCCAGCTGAGACAAGCGCAACGTCCTCACCGTCTCTCAGTAGCTCTAGCTCGCCGAGCCGGTACTCTGCGCCAGGATCCGTTACTGGGGGCGAGTAGTCACGCCCTATCCTTAGGTAGGCCGGGCCCCTGACCCTGTGGAGTGCTAGGACGGCTTTATAGGCCTGC
>JALVKZ010000302.1 GCA_027033675.1 Pyrodictiaceae archaeon
CTCCGGCGTATAGCTCTACACTACAAGCCCGAGGAGCAGGCAAAGGTGAGCTTCCACGCCAGGATAGGAGACGAGTGGCGAGAAATAATTGTCAAGCCCGACGGATACCTGCTATACAACGTAGACCGCATAGGCCCGGTAAACATCGTAGTAGAAATAACCACGAGGAGCCCGCAAATGACACCGGTAGAATGGCTAGCCGCATACGGGATAGCATACTACCTTCAAAACCTTCGGCCAACATTCATACTCCTAGCTAGGCCCGACGAGATAGGAATACTACCACACTCAACAAGGCTAGTCGACACGCTCCACCAGCTCCTAACACGCCCGCCAACCACTAAGCCAAAGCCATGGATATGCAGCAACTGCGACCTACGGCCAGTATGCACATCACCCTACTACTAGCGGTGAACGCAAATGAGGAAAATCCTCGTAATCAGGAGGAAGGGGCGATTGAAGGTAAAATCCCGGTCAGTCCTACAACTAATATACATCTCAAAGACAGGCAAGGAGGTAATAAGAGAATACCCGCTCAGGGACCTCGAGGGAGTTCTGGTAATAGGGAGAGGCCTACTCATAGAGTCAAGCGTCCTGAGCGTACTACCCAGCATGAACATACCCGTGTCAATAATAGCAAGAGACTCCGTTGGAATACTCATAAACCCGGTCATAACAGTCACTAACAACTATAGAAGACTACAGTACGGGCTAGACAAGGCTAAAGCGCTAACAATAGCGCTACAATACCTAAAAGCAAAAATAAACGGTATGATAAACATCCTAAAATACTACCGCATCACCCCGCCACCAATCCCAGAACCACCGATGCAACTAGACGACCCAGAAGACTACGAGTACATGATAAGAGTATGGGAGGCGACAGCATCTAAAACCCTATGGCAAGCACTAACGAAAACAATACGACCAGAACAACTAGACAAACTAGTAAACGAGTACAACTTCTCCGGCAGAAAGCCCCGCCACCCAGACCCCTTCAACAAAACACTCTCAGTAATGTACAGCGTCCTCTACACACTAGCCACGAAAGCACTCCTAGCAAACGGCCTAGACCCAACCCACGGCCTACTCCACAGAACAAAATACTCAACCCCACTCACCTTCGACTACACAGAAATGTTCAAGCCAATAGCAATGCAAGCAACAATAGACCTGATAAACAGCCAAGGATTACCAGAGCTAGGAGAAGACGGCGAACTCACAAGGGAATCAGTAAACCGAGCAATAAGAACGATATACCAATACCTCAGCCTACGACATAAAGACACGAAGAAAACCCCCTACAGGCAAATCCACTTAAAAGCTTTTTGCCTAGCAAAACACCTTGAGGGCAAGTGCAGCCAACACAAATTAACGGTTACCTGGGACAGGTCATTATACAGGCAAAGGAGAAGAGCATAACAAACCCTACTAGTTGAAAAATAGCAAGACTAAGAGAGGTGCGCCCGGGGCGCAACGCATATATACCCCCCAGTTGAAAAATAGCAAGACTAAGAGGAATTTATACGAGCCTATCCTCGAGGCCCGGAGCGCGTTGGAAAATAGTAAGACTAAGAGTGCTAAAAGTACTGTTTCTCTGCTGCGAGGTGTTTAAAATAGCGAGGTAGCTGTAGAGCTCGAGTACTTCTTTTAAAAGTGTATTATTTATGTTTGTTTTTAAATAAATTGATTGTATTGTCCTCTCGAGTTCTAGTGCGTAGGTGTTGTTTTAGCCTTGTCTTTTACCTTTCCTGCTTATTGGTGGGTGTAGTAGGTATGAGGAAAAGTTTCCTGGCGGGTATTCTGGTTGTGGTGTTAGTTGCTGGCGTGGCCGTTGGTCTTGTCTATTGGAAGGGTCGTAGTAGTGGGTGTAGGGGGTTTAGGATTACTGATTTGTGTGCTACTACGAGTGTTATCTTCATGAATACTACCGGAGACTGTGGTACTGCTAGGGCTGTTATCGTTGATAGTAGTGGTGTTGAGAGGGCGAGCTTCACGTTCAGGGTTGGCGGCCGCGTGGCGGTGAATCTTACGCCTAATCTCCCGCCCGGTCCTTACACCCTGAAAATACTGGTGGATGGTAGGGTTGTGGATGAGGCTAGCATACGGGTGTATGAGGCACCGTTCATCGAGCATGCCAGGGCCCTGATACTCCCCAACGGCTCCATCACGGTAACCTTCCTACCCCATAGTCCCCCGTGCATGAAGCACTACGGGGTCTCCGCTGTTATAGTACTGGTTAACGGGACGAAGCACACCTTTACGGGGCACTGGGAGAAGGGGCAGGACATCCGCATAAACCTGGGTAAAACGATCAATCCCAAGACTCAGATAATTGTGATAGTAGTGGATACCCTGGGCAGATACTATAGGGCTGGCATAGCCATGCCAATATAACACGGTAAGAGGGATAACAAGTAGAGGGTCCCTCGCCGGGTAG
>JALVKZ010000303.1 GCA_027033675.1 Pyrodictiaceae archaeon
ACGTCAGCTTTCTTAGCTGCCTCTGTGCCATCGGTTGTGGCTTGTAAGCGTCCCTCCTCTACGTTTTTCTTAACAAGCTCTGCCAGGCCCGGTTCATCCGGGTAAGGGTTAATACCCTTATTAACAGAATCCACTACCTCGTCCTTTATATCAACCCCGATCACGTGGGCACCCTTATCACTAAAGACTGCTGCTAGGGGTAAACCTATTCTCCCTAGGCCATAGACTGCTATCGTTACACTTCCCTTAGCTAGTACTTGCTTAACCTGTTCCTTGCTGAGCCCGAGGAGCTTCAAGGATTCTTCACCACTGCACACGAACTATCTCTTCTTTCTTATAGCTCTCTACAGCTGCCTGGGCGACGCGTAGGGCTTTGAGCCCGTCTTCGCCGCTTACAAGGGGTTTCTCGAGACCTTGTACGCAGTGTATAAAGTGGAGGAGTTCGCGACGGAGAGGCTCTTCTCGCTGAATCCTGGCTTTCTTCACGAATCTTTCATCGTATATTACTAGGTCTTGCTCGATATAGTCTAGCTGAGCGATGCCCTTGGTCCCGACAACTGTGAGGTTTCTAGCCTTGTAGGGTGTAAGCCTATTAGTCTCGATGACGCCGTCGACGCTGCTGCTAAACGTGAGTATTATTAGCGCATAGTCCTCCATGCCGGAGGGGTGTAGTATGTTTCGTGCCCTTGCATAAACCTCTACTGGTACATCGTTGAGCAAGAAGGACATAACATCTATGTCGTGGACTGCAAGGTCAACTATTACCCCGGTATCGGTTACCCTCTTGACGAAGGGGCCGACACGCTTGGCGCTCATAGTTATGGGTTGGCCTATAATGCCCTCAGCTATTACGTCTCTTAGAACATGTACGGCTGGGTTGAAGCGCTCCACATGGCCTACTAGGAGTACTACATTGTTCTTCTTTGCTGCCTCTATTATCTCCTTTGCCTTCTCCACTGTATCAGCTATAGGCTTCTCTACGAGCACGTGCACCCCGTTCTCGAGGAATAAGAGGGACACGTCGCGGTGAAGACTAGTGGGTACAGCGATGCTGACAGCCTCGACGCCAGCTCTTAGGAGTTCCTGTGGATCCGTGTACGCTTTTGTATGGAAGTCCTCGGCTGCCCGCCTAGCCCTTGCCGGGTCTACGTCGGCCACGCCTACTAGCTCGACTAGTCCCTGCTTCGATAACTCGTAGTATATCCTGGCGTGGTGGTAGCCCATTGCCCCTACTCCTACAACACCTACGCGCACAGCTCTCATGACAATAGCTCCCTCATAGCACTAGCTATGTAGGCTAGGTCCTCTCGTGAAAGAGCAGGGTGGACGGGGAGGCTAAGCACTGTTCTAGCAGCCTCCTCCGCGTTGGGGCACTCACACTCGCTTAGGCCTAGTTCCCTATAGAGGGGCTGCTTATGAATAGGTACTGGGTAGTGTATCGCTGTTTCTATTCCTTTTTCGCGCAGCTTCTCTGCCAGCTCGTCTCTCGATAGCTTTGCCTCTGCTGTGACACGTATAACGTATTGGTGGTAAACATGCTTGCTGCGTGGATCTTCATAGGGAGGAATAATGCCTCTAAGGCTCTTCAGCTCCCTGGTTAGTATCTCCGCGTTTCTTCGCCGAATCTCATTAAGCGTGTCGAGTTTTCTTAGCTGGACGCGGCCTATTGCAGCAGCTATGTTAGTCATTCTATAATTGTAGCCAAGCACGACGTGGAGATACTTCCTTTCTTGCCCATGATCCCGTATTAGTCTTGCTTTTCTCGCCACCTCGTCATCATCTGTGACGATCATCCCGCCCTCCCCTGTGGTCATATTCTTTGTTGGGTAGAAGCTGAATATGGCTGCGTGGCCAAAGGAGCCGGCTTTCTTGCCGAGGAACTCTGCTCCGTGTGCCTGGGCGGCGTCCTCTACTAGGAGGAGGTGGTGGTCCTCAGCTATCTCCGTGAAGGCCTTCATGTCTGCTGGCTGGCCGTATAGATGGACAACTATTATGGCCTTGGTTCTCAGCGTTATTTTTTCGAGAACCTTGTCTGGGTCGAGATTATAGGTCTTGGGATCTATGTCGGCGAATACGGGCCTGGCACGCTGGTAGAGGATAGCATTAGCCGTGGCTATGAAAGTGAAGGGCGTGGTTATTACCTCGTCGCCCTCGCGGATACCTAGTGCTTTGAGAACAGTGTCTAGTGCGAGAGTACCGTTAGCTACTGCTACTGCGTGCCTCGTGCCTATGTACTCTGCGAACTCTTTCTCAAATAGCTCGACCTCCCGGCCCTGAGCCAGCATCCCGCTCCTCAGGACGTGGGTAACGGCCTCTATTTCCTCGTCACCGATGAGCGGCCTAGCTATGGATATACGGCGATAAGCCACTACTTTAGCACCTCTTACGGGACTCCATTAGGTATCTCTCGTAGTGCTCCCAGGGTATACGAACC
>JALVKZ010000304.1 GCA_027033675.1 Pyrodictiaceae archaeon
GGAGGCTACACCTTATCCTTGCGAGGCCCTTAGACCCAGTAATAGAGGATGAGGAGACCTTTAGGCATGGCTACAGGGAGGGTAGTAGTTGACCCGGTAGCTGAGCTTGAGGAGTTGCTGGAGGCTGTAAAAAGGGAAGCAAGCGCGGATAGATAAGATGCCTTAAGGGAGGGAATCTATGCTGAGAGGACTGGATGCTAACATTCCTTGTATATGCCTTGGCTGCACAAGATGGGGAGAAAAAGGAGGATTGCGTGGAATACTAAGAGAGGCTGCTGAGAGCCCCAACAACTATGTCGTCTCTGTCCAGGTACTGGCCGAGACTATATACGCGGTATCCGGGGAAGGCACCAGAGTAGGGGGAGGCAGTTAAGCTCGTAGAGCTACTATCGAGGGCACTTAGAGTAGTGAGCTATGCCTCTTCGAGATCCTTCAGGCATCTAGTGCTCCTCCACGTTACTATCGGGATCGCTTACTAGCATACACTTATCGCAACAATGGAGTAGAGGAGATAGTGACTGAGGATGAGAAGCCTTATAGAGGAATATTGAGAGTGGCGACCCTCTTCACAAAGTAGCGCGTAAAAATGCACCAGAGTGGTTCTTCAAGGTAAAGCTCAGATCGTAGTATGGTGGGCTTCAAAACTCGTTAGAGAGAATGGAACCCGGGGGATAAGGCTTAGAGCCTGGCTTATTGATACTCCATCGGCGAGAACTGTGCACTACTAGATGGCTAGTAATATTTTGGTTTCATCACTGCTGTTCTGAGGTCAGTTGCTACTTGTGGTAATTTTTGTAAACGAGGTACTGAGAGGAAGCAGCTCTAAGCAAGTTCTGGGAGCTATTGGTATATGCGTGGCCGAAGGGCTTGTCAGACTATCCGGACAAGGAAAAGGTGATAGGTTGGAATGGATATAAAGCTGTAAGGAGGATGGGAATAGCATGGGGAAAAATGTGGCAAGAGCGGTCACTGATAGAAGGGTTCTTGGCTTGATTAAGCAGGTAGTGCTGGAAGAGGCTGGGAAGCTGGGTGTAAGGGTAGAGAGGGTTATTTTGTTCGGTAGCCGTGCGAGAGGGGATTACCGGAAAGATAGTGACTACGACATACTAGTCGTGTTGCTTGGCGATATTGATCGCGGGACACGGAGGGAGCTAGCGAGGCGTGTGAGGATGAGACTTGTATGGGAGCTTAGAGCACCGG
The DNA here is from genome assembly GCA_027033675.1 of Pyrodictiaceae archaeon. Lineage (GTDB taxonomy): Archaea > Thermoproteota > Thermoprotei_A > Sulfolobales > Pyrodictiaceae > Pyrofollis. Next base: position 1,201 of record JALVKZ010000304.1, read on the forward strand.
TTGACGTGATTGTTACTTCTCTTGATAAGTGGAGGCGCTATCGAGGCATGGTGGGTCACTTGTTCTACTCTGTGGAGAGAGAGGGCATACCAGCTTGCCTCTATGAGGCCCATTCGAGGAGCCTCCTTGAGGCGCTCTACGAGCCTCCCAACGGCTTGTCGACTACTACACAGCTCTGCTAGGTAGCCGGGCGCGCCCCTGGCGACTCCATAGATTGTCGCGAAGTCTGTGCTACAGCCCTTTCTCTCTCGCCGCGTTACGTAATGCATAATTCATCGCTACTGGCTCATAGACGACCTAGGAGTACTCATGGAGACTGCCCGGGGAGGGATAAAAAGCGGTAGAAGAGTTCCTCCACGAGCTGGAGAAGTGTGTCGAGGAAGCAGCTAGAGGAAAACCACTACCACGCACAATGCCCCCAGAGGCCCGGAGGAGAATAGCGGCTGAGCTAGCCTCGGAAGCTAGCCAAGCACCCCGAGGTCCTTCTAGCAATAATCCACGGCGGGCTCACACAGCGCAGATTCTTCCACGACATCGATGTAGCAGTCTACACAGCAGGCAGGATAAGCCACCAGGACGAGCCATATTACACCTACACGCTTAGCACACCTATCTAGGCTAACCGGGATCCCCGTTGACGTAAAGCTCCTCGACTACTCGCCGCCCGGCTTCCGCGCAACAGTACTGGCCAAGGGCCAGCCCCTCCTAGAGCGAAAACCAGGGCTACGCTGGAGCCTCCTACTACGCGCCAAAGACGAGCTAAGAGGTCTCAAAAGACACCGAGACAAGGCCAGCCACAGCTCATCAGGATCAATAACCAACTCATAAACAGTTTAGAAAGAATATATAAATACATAATCAAAGCCCCAATAAGACACACAACTCACGCCATCACCTAGGTAATCATAATAAAACAATATATTGTAATCACTATTCTCTCCGATGACTTGATGTGCCTAAATGCCTTAACCTTTAAACTCCTCTTTCTTTTCTCTTGGGAACGCTTCTTGGGTGGAGTTGTAAGGCTCCTTGGGAACATTGTTTCGAATCCATGCGAATCTATGGGAACACCGTGGATGGTCTCAGAGCACTTATTGTACGGGGAATTAGACTTGTCCCGATAAGCATAAATAATCTAATCATAGCAGCTATTATCCGGATCCAAAAGGAAACCATACAAGCTTAACTCAAAAGAGAATTGTAAGCTGACTCAATAGCATATCTTATCCC
>JALVKZ010000305.1 GCA_027033675.1 Pyrodictiaceae archaeon
ACATGGGATAGTCTATATGGATGCGCAGACCTGTCTACGACTACTCTGAGCATCCGGATTAGGAGAGAGCTCAGGGAGAAAATGAGGAGGTTTAGCAACATTGATTGAAGGGCTGAGATAGAGAGATTCATTGAGGAGAGAGTGCGCCAAGAGGAGCTAAAGCAATTATTTAGCAAGATAGACGAAGTCCTGAGAGACGTTGAGGTAAGTAAAGAACCTGCATGGAAACCATTAGAGAGTATAGAGAAAAGAGGTAGGACAAAATGCTTATCGTCGACCCCTCCATCTATGCAAGCATCTTAGTAAAGGACGAGAACTATGAGAAGGCACGCAGGTTCCTAGAGCAACATAGGAAAAGCGAGCTTGCTACCATAGTAACTGTCTTTGTAGAGGTTGCTAAGAGGTCTCATTCTCGGCTTAGCTAAGATCCTAGCTAGTGTTGTCTTGCTAAGCCTTGGCTGCCCATATCTCTATAAAGGTTCCTGGGATATTTAGTGCCCTCTACACCGAAAACAATGGTTCTCGCCGTTGTTACTACTCTCTTAAGACAGCGCTCATGGAGAGTGCTTATGCGCCTATGTCGTAGCGGGACCTTCGAGGGTGCACTAGCCCTCGGAGCCGGAGGTCCCGGGTTCCGAGTCCCGGCGGGCCCGCCACACAATGTCTAGTTGAGTATTACATAGTATTTTTAACAATCCTTTCTAGCTATTTCTAGTGCTTTTGTAGTTACATCTCGTGAGAGGTAGAATGATTTTTGGAGAAGATGATTTATTTCTGCTTCTATATCGTCTATGAGTTTTTGTTTTTTAGCTAGTACTAGGATACCCACTGTACCGATTATTTTCAAGCCTAATCTTCTTGCTATGTTTCTTGCTTTCTTGTCGTCTAGAATTACTATGTTAGTATCAGTCTCTATCGCTAGGGTTATGGCTTCAGCTTCTCCTCTGTGAAGGTATTCGAGTAGTGCACGGACTAGTTGTTTATTCTTAACATCTAATACCTTTATCCATCCGGGTAAAGGTTCACCATACTCTTCTGCAACAGCTCTAGGTGCTAGTACAAGGGTGAAGAGATTTCTTAACAGATCGAGTTTACCGATACGGGATAACGCTATTAGTACACTGGTATCTACCACAACTTTCATAGGAGCTTAGAGCCTCCCTTTCTCTTTCCTACTCAGAAGCTCATTCACAACTTTCAAGTCCTCTTCCAATTCCTCAAGATCATAGTTAAGCGGAATCCTCCGGATTCGTAGCTCGTAGAGAAACTCTCTCAGGCTGAGCCCAGCAATCTCAGCCGCCTTTCCCAATGAAACCCTTCCCTCACGGTAAAGCTCAAGTGCAACCAGCAATCTCAGCTCATCCTCTAGCCTGCGAGGACTTATAAGGCCAGCTACCTCGCTTGGAACCCGGATTTTAACCTCGACCAGCCCTGCCACTAACCAACACCCTAAAGCCCGAGATTTTCATACTAATATTAACACGATACCTCTTATTAAAGAGTAATCAATATCACATTCTCTATTCTTAGTTATCTGTTAGCTTACCTTACATCCATCACATGTTTAATGCCGACCAAACCAAAATCTAGACCTAGTAAATATCGTGGAGTGTTTAAAATATAGACTATCCGGAAACAAGACCAATACCATAAGGCTTTACTTTTAAAGGTATCTAGGAACTAGAACCATAGACTATGCTAGTATTAGCTGTCCCATATACTAGGTAATAGGTATAAACTCTTACCGTAACTGTCCCAAAACATCATCAACTTCTGGGACAATTCCTTATAAGTCCCAGGCCTTCGGGGCCGGAGGTCCCCTGGGCTCAAATACCGGCGGGGCCCGCTGTATCTTTGCAAGAATAATAGTAATTCTATGACGACTAAGTAGTTATTGTATCTGATTTAAATTACTATTTTATGGTAATTTGTTTATTAATGTTCTATAATCTTTATTGTTCAATAAGTAATAGGCCTCAATGCCAGATTTTGAGGCGTTATCCCTCATGGTTCTATCATGGGTTATCAATATTGCGTCAACATGCCTAGTTGTTGCTATGTAGTATGCGTCGACGGCTCTACAGCCAGTAAGCAAGGTTATCTCTGCCGCCTTATCATGAACGAGTTTCTCATCTATTACATTAATATATTCAAGATATAGTATTTAAAATATCTAGAACACTCTTGGGATCAATTTTTCTCACAAGTACTGCGCGGAGCTTTACCTCGAACAGGAAGGGCTCATAAACGAGCAGGCCAAGGTCGGATAGCTTATGAGGACCGCTCTTGCCCTCCTATGCCTCTCCGGATTACCCGGGAAGAAGAAATAGTCGGCAAAGACACTGGTGTCTACAACGACGGCATGAATGGGTCTCAACCCGCTGATTACCTCCTCTCCTCTACAAACTCTTCAACCACGTCGTGGTC
>JALVKZ010000306.1 GCA_027033675.1 Pyrodictiaceae archaeon
TCATTGAGAACCTGGTGCCCGTATTTATCCTTGATGAACAATTCTTTGAATGATTTTGTGAAACGCTAAGGCCCTATACAAGGGGTACAAAGATACTTCGAAAAAGAGGAATTGATTAAAGAAAGTGGAGCCGCCGGCGGGATTCGAACCCGCGACCACCGGCTTACAAGGCCGGCGCTCTGCCCGCTGAGCTACGGCGGCGCCTTGTTAGCTAGGCGGCTCCGTGTGATTGTGGTCTCTACTCTGGTTTGGTGTTTTAATCCCTTGCGGCTCTTGGAGTAATCTGGTACTATATTAGGGGCTTGTGTGTTGCTTAGTTGCTTTGTTATGGGTATGAGGAGTGGTTGATGCTGAGCTTGAGGAGTATGAGGACTATACTAAGCGGTTGATTAGGCTCGGTATTGGTGACTTGTTTAGATTTAGGTGTACTCGTTGTGGTCGTTGCTGCAGTGGTGGCCCTAATGTCTCTCTCACGGTGTTTGACGTTGTTCGGATGGCTCGTTTTCTCTCGATTAGTTGGAAGGGTTTTCTTAGAAGGTATGTGAAGGTCATTATAGCTGATATTATGCCTCATATGCTTCTCCGAGGCGATGAGCGGGGGCGTTGCTTATTTTTGGCTGAGAAGGCTTCAGGGGAGAAGCTCTGTGTTATTTACCCTGCTAGGCCTATGAGATGCCGCTTGTACCCCGTGCTGGTTGAGGACTTGTCGGGTGAGAGGGTGTATCTTGATCCGCGGTCCCCTGGTGTCGGTCGAGGCGTTTTGAGGCCCTTGCCTAGGAGGCTTATTGAGCACTATATATGGGAGCGTAGAGAGCATTATCGCCGTCTTCACCGCGTCATTGTTGAGAAGGGGGCTAGGCCTATTGAAGGTCTCTACCGCGTCTTAGAAGAGGCCTGGATGGAGGCCGAGGAAGGAGCTAGGTGGGCTGATCTGGACTACCTGGCAAGCCTTGGCTCAGTATAGTTGGTGGCTTTGACCCGTGAGGCCTAGTTCCTAAATACTCGGGTCACCTTACAATGAAGGTCTTTGGTTGGGGCGCTGGTCCGAGATGGTTGATGTATCTGGGCTTGATCCTCGTAGAAGGATTGAGATCTACATAGCTAATGTAGAGCAAGTCATGGATCAATTAAGAAGTATTAGCGATGCCAGGACTAGGCGCTTACTTGACCTTGTCTCGCGCTATGTAGAGGATGCCAAGTACTTCTTGGACAAGGGAGACTATTTCACGGCATTAGCGGATATAGCTTATGCCGAGGGTCTTGTTGACGCTTTACGGTGGCTTGGTATAGCCGAGTTTGAGTGGAAAAAACCCTCTGAGTTATTGAGGAGACCAAGAGTAGTTGTTGCTGGCACTTTTGATATCATTCACCCAGGGCACGTAGGTTTGCTCCGAGAGGCTTGGAGGCTTGGCAGTGTCCACGTTATTGTTGCGAGGGATGACTCCGTTAGAAAGATTAAAGGACGCGAACCCTTTGTGCCCGAGAAGCAGAGACTGCAAGTAGTATCGGCGATAAGATACGTGTACGAGGCAAGGCTTGGGAGCAGGACTGACTTCCTCGAACCCCTTCGAGAGATTAAGCCAGACATAGTCCTCCTGGGTCCCGACCAGTGGGCTGACGAGGAGTGGCTCGCTAGGCGCTTAGAGGCAGAAGGCGTAAGGGCCAAGGTGATAAGGCTGAAAGAAAAGATACAGTGCCCACTGTGCAGCTCAACAAGTATTGCTTGTAGGGTGTTAGAGGTCTTACCGAGGGAAGCTTGCAAGGACAACGAAAAGAGCAAGAAATAAGGCAAGAAGGACTACTAGACGCCCTCGGTGTACGCTACGTATAGTTTCTTGAGCATCTTTACGGGCTCCGAGGAGAAGTCTACTCTTAGGTCAATTATTTTGTCGTAGTATGGTGTATACTCGGTCTGTCCCACTACTAGGAGTGCTGCTGAGCGGTCACCTCTCCTATCGCCTCCTGCACGGTGAGCAGCCTCTATTGCAGCTAGCAAGCGCTCTGCGAGACTTCCTCGTGAAGAGCTATAAGCGTCTATGGCGTTCTTGCAGACCGAGGGTCCCTTGACCAAATTAGCTATGCATGCAACTGGCTCGCTTGGGTGAAGATGATAACCATGCCACTGCGGAGTCCAGTCGCCATCATGCACAGCTATGTCGCCCCGGTAATCAATAACCGCTACTTGGCGATGAGCGGGGCTCGGGTCACGGGCGAGGGCCTGGCGCAGAGCCTCTTCAGCAGTATAGGACTGTGATAATAACTCGAGAACCATTGGGCCCAGAGCTGGGTTCGTGTAAGCCTGTGTAGCCACGACACCGACTCCGTGACGAGCCCAGGGAACCCTAGCACCGACGGCCACACTGCCGGAGACCACTGCTACGCCAGCCTGGCCTAGAAGCGGGTCATAGGCTAGCACGCTATAAGTCAAGGCCCTACAACACCCACTTTATATGGAGTAATGCTTGCTGGACAAAACATGTAACCCGGATAAGAAAAGCCTAGGCTCAATAAATCGTGATCCCTAGCATGTGAGCTATTAGAAGCAGTGGATACGGGAGCTTATACCATGTATAGCTGTTTTCTAACTTCTTCAGGCACTTCGTCCTCGCGTAGAACAGGGTAGGTTGCTGGAGCATCCCTCCTCTTGGGGCCAATCACGAGGTAACGGGATGGATCGGTCTCGTTTCTACTCTTAAGCACTCTTACCTTTACGTACCATCCGTCGTTTCTTAGCACGTAGGCGTATTTGCCGTGCTTCCCGCCCATAACTAGTGCACCCCGTATAGGGAGGGCTTGAAGGCACTGGGAAGATATAAGCCTTAGAGTTCCTCTTTCTAGGCTATTCACCTGGGGTGATCCCTTGGCTGCTGTATAATGATCGCGTAGACTTGCTGTAAGTGGGTGGGAGGTGAGCATCTCGTGCCCGAGGGCTCTCTGAAAGGGATTCGCGTAGAGGTACCCGAGATACCAGTTAGGGAGAGAGTGGAGCTCGATGCCGACAAGTCTGCCCTTATAATAGTTGATATGCAGAATGACTTCGTAAAGCCTGGTGGAAAGCTACGCGTACCCGGCGCTGAAGAGACTATTGGGCCTATTAGGCTTCTCCTGGAGAAGGCGCGAGAGAAGCAAGTAATGACTATCTTTACACAGGATACACACTATCCTGGAGATCCTGAGTTCGGTATCTGGGGAGAACATGTAGTCAAGGGTACGTGGGGCTGGAGGATAATTAATGAACTGGCGCCGCTTCCTGGAGAGGTAGTGATTGAGAAAACGAGGTACGACGGGTTCTACGGTACTCCGCTTGACGATCTCCTACGCGTCCATGGTATACGCAATGTCGTGGTTGTCGGAACCGTTGCTAATATATGCGTTCTCCATACTGCTGCTAGTGCTGCTCTACGCTGGTACCGCGTCTATATCCCGATGGACGGGATTAGTGCTCTTAACGAATTCGACTACTATGCTATGCTGCGGCAAGTTAGCTTCCTATACCGCGGGGTTATAGTAAGGCGGGCAGATGGCATAGCGTTTAGGGGTACTGGTAAGTGGAAGCGGGGTCACCAGGCATAGCGTTTCCCTATGATAGGCCTAGGCCCGGCCAGCTTGAGGCAGCTAGGCTAATAAGCGAAGCTATTAGTGAGGGCCGCGTAGTAGCGCTTCGCGCACCCACGGGGTTCGGTAAAACAGCTACCATAATTAAGGGCTTATTGGATTCCGATGCTGAGCGCGTAATCTATGTTGTGCGGACACGTAACGAGATACAGCCAGTGATTCGGGAGCTTAGGCGCTTCGGGCTAAGGGGCTATACTTTCCTCTATAGTGCTAGGCGAATGTGCCCTCTCCTGGAAGAGGAGAATCTGGGTATAGATGATTTCTGGAATACTTGTAGGCTTCTAAGGCTCCGAGGAGAGTGTGCCTATTACTCATCGCTCTCCGAGGTAGACGAGGACGATATACGCCGGATTGTTTCCTCCAAGGACTCGCCGCGGGAGATAGTTAGGGACCTAGCCGATATAGGTGTGTGCCCCTTCTTTGCGCTCAAGTTATTAGTGCCGTCAGCTTACGTAGTGGTGGCTACTTATCCTTACTTGTTCCGGGGAGACATATTCGAGACAGTGTTCGAGCCCTTCACGCTAAGTGATTTTGTCGTAGTAGTTGATGAGGCGCACTCGCTTCTTAACCTGCAATCGTTGTTCGAGGCCAGGCTCAGTATCCGCGACATAGAGCTAGCAATAGCCGAGATAGAGAATTATAACCTGCCCCCGGAACTCGCTGAGAAGCTAGAAGAGCTTAGAGAAATAGCTGAGAAAGTAGAGACCTCAGGTAAACTAACAAGACTAAGTATCAATAATATACGTGAGGTACTAGAGGACCCGGGTATTTGGAGAGATGCTGCTGAGGAGGTGCGTCTAGAGAAGACGAGGGAGCGGTTAGAGGAGGGCGCGCCAGTTTCTTTATCGGTTGCACTGACCAGGGTTGCTGTCTTCGCAGATGCTGCCTGGAAGAAGAGTGTTGGAGCCTACTTGTCTAGGAATAACAATGCAGTGCTGAAGATTCTCCCCCTTGAGCCTTGCGACTTAGTGGGCAACATTATTAACAATGCCAGGGCAGCTATTCTTGCAAGCGGCACTCTTCCTGAACAAAATGCTCTCAGAACGCTTGTGTGTATAGAGAAAGAACTCGTATACCTAGATGTTGAAGAGCGCTATGGCCTCATCTTTCCACGGGAAACTCTCGCAGTAATGGTTACCATGGAGCTAACATCAAGGTACTCTATGAGAGGTACCAGAATGTACCGTCTTTACGCCGAGTACATCGCAGAGACATTTCATGCTACTAGGCGCTCAGTGCTAGCCGTGTACCCGAGCTACGAGATGCTAAGGAATATCCATAGCTTCCTCTCAGCGAGGCTCGGGGACAAGCTGGTAAGCGAGAGCCGGGATACCTCGGTAGAGGATGTTGCTGAGAGAGTTCGTGGAGAAAAACACGTAGTAATAGAGGCGGTTGCTGGGGGGAAACTGACAGAGGGCATCGAGCTACGAGATAATCGTGGCCAGAGCCTCGTCTCTGTAGTCTTTGTTGCTGGCATCCCTTATCCACAGCCAGATGACTATGTAGAGGATCAAGTAAAGGCGATAGCAAAGAGAATAGGCGAGCAAAGAGCCAAGACAATGTTCTTCGAAGTAAACGCTGCTATGAGGGTATTACAGGCTGTGGGAAGAGCGCGCAGAAGTCCAGGGGATAGTGCCCTCGTTGTTCTCGGAGACTATAGGTTCCTTAAACGTGGTATTCGGAACCACATTGGTGAGTTAACTCGGAAATATAGAGTAGTTAACTCTATTGAGGAGTACCGGGCCCTGGTAAAGGAGGTGGCTCAAGCCCTTGACCTATAGCTGCTTGGGAGATAGAAACCTTATTCTAGGAACCAGCAGCTCCATCTAAGCGTGGAACCCCGGTCCCCTGCAACGCGACCCCGTGTCCCGGGGCTAGATGGGCAGGGGGCGGGTCACTCCCGGCCGTCCTTCTTCATTACATCTTGTCCTCCGAGGGAGATGAACGGGGCTATTAAATACTGGTAGGCCTGAGCTAGTCCTTGTCCTGGGAGGGAGGTGGCTCCTGCATGAGCCTCGAAGAACTAGGCAAGATAGCAAGCAAGTACCTAGACCAGCTCGACGAGGAGTATAAGAGAGTGGTTGAGAGCGAGCTAGAGACCTACGCTAAGGAGCTAATAAATAAGCGCATAGAGTCCCTTGAGCCCCTTCGGAGAAAGATAACTGGGCTCTTTAGGGCCTAGGCTTGTTCTAGCGCTTCTTTTACTATCTCTTCCTCCGCTGGATAGGCGTGCATGTTTCTGAGGGGTACGTAGACTTCTAGCTCCGAGCCTATTGGTGGTTCTTTCTCATCACTTGGGAGGTCTAATAGTATATCCTTCTCGAGCCCTGGGATAGCTAGGCGCACCTCTATGAATGAGCCTATGTACATCGATACCGATACCGTTCCGCGAAGTATTGTGTAGTCACTTGAGCTGTGGGGCTGCCTCGTTGTCGCGCCCTCTGCCTTTATTACCAGTGCTGCTGTATCTCCTTTGCCTAGGCCGTGGTTAATTGCCTTGATTTGTATCTCGCCTAGCTGTATCACTGCTGTTCGATTCTCGGTGTCAACTACTTTTCCTAATACTAGCGTCGTTCTCCCAAGGAACATGGCTGTGAAGAGTTTCGAGGGATTGCTATAGAGTTGCTCCGGGCTGCCTACCTCCTCAACTATACCATTCCTCATAACCGCTATGCGATCCGCGAGACTCATTGCCTCCTCCTGGTCATGCGTCACGTATATCATTGTTATGCCGAGTTTTCTTTGGAGCTTGCGGAGCTCGCCTCTTAGACGCAGCCTTAGCTTTGCATCAAGGTTGCTAAGGGGCTCGTCGAGCAAGAGGACACGGGGCTGCACGACAAGGGCTCGGGCGAGAGCTACTCTCTGTTGTTGTCCGCCGCTGAGCTGGCCTGGATAGCGCTTCTCCATTCCACGGAGGCCTAGAAGGTCCAGTACCCATTTCACTCGCTTATCTATCTCTTCGCGCGGGAGCTTGCGAAGCCGGAGACCAAAGGCTATGTTCTCATAGACAGTCATGTGAGGCCATAGTGCCCAGTTCTGGAAAACCATGACCGTGCCGCGCTTATCCGGCGGTAGCTCAGTTACGTCACGTCCCTCGAAAATAACTCTACCTGAATCTGGTACCTCAAAACCAGCTATGATTCGGAGAAGTGTTGTCTTGCCACACCCACTCGGCCCTAGTATAGCAAATAATTCGCCCTTCTCTATGGATAGAGATACTCCTCGTAACGCGACTGTTTTGCCAAAGCGCTTAACCACGTCCTCTATCTGGATGAAGCTCAAGCCCGAGTCACCCCACGCATTAAGGGCTTAAAGGGTTATGAGGGCTTGTCCCCTCCTCGCGAGGCGAGATGCTATAGCTATCACCGCAACCTCCGTCACCATTAGTAGCGCTGCTAGCGCCGCTGCTCTTGCTTGTGGCTGTGTACCGCCAGTGACTGATGGCAGTGTGAATATCTCTGCTATGGCATAGGTTATTGGTGCTGCGTGCGTGCTCGGATTAGCTATT
>JALVKZ010000307.1 GCA_027033675.1 Pyrodictiaceae archaeon
CGGAGGGCCCGCAGGCGATGACAGGCTTCACCGCGGGCTCCCCTGTCCTCGCTGCCTCGAAGAGGAATTCGCGGCTGAATCGATCCTCGACGTAGCTGAGGCTTTACGTAAGCAAGGGAGGCTCTACGGGGGCAGCCCCCTGGACTACTATGCTCGCATCGAGAGGGAAGCAGCTCAGGTAGAGGCTCTCTTTGAGAAAGCCACTGGGAGTAGGCTGTGGAGCGCGCAGCGGGCATGGGTTAAGAGGGTTCTAAAGGGGAAGAGCTTCGCAGTAATAGCCCCGACGGGTGTTGGCAAGACCACTTTCGGCATACTAATGGCGGTGTACTTTGCCAGCAAGGGGGAGAAGAGCTACATAATTGTACCGACAACGCCTCTTGTGAGAATGGTTGAGGAGCGTGCCCTAAAAATAGCTGATGCAGCAGGTGTATCAGCAAGGATAATAGCTTTCCATAGCCGCTTGTCGCAGAAGCTTCGCCGCCAATACCTAGAGAAGCTCGAGACCGGGGACTTCGATATACTGATAACTACTAGCCAGTTCATGCTCCGCAACATAGACAGGATACTCAGCTCCCGGGAGAACTGGGGCAAGTGGTTCCAATTCCTCTTCGTAGACGATGTCGACGCCGTGCTCAAGAGCGGTAAGAGCGTTGACGCTGTCCTCCGCCTCGCAGGCTTCGATGCTAGAACAATAGAGGCTGGCTGGGAGCTGCTCCGCCTACAGCGCCAAGTAATCTACGAGGCTCAGCGAGCACAGAAACTCTTCGAGCAACGCCTAGCAAGGCTGCGGGAGAGGCTCCGTAAGCGAGGCCAACGAGTGACGGCAGAAGAGGTTAGGAGGCTTCGGCAAAGAGTCTTCGAGGAGGCCTTAGCTCCTCTCTATAAGAGGCTCGAGGAAGTCCAGGAGCGGATAGAGCGGGCTCGTCGTAGAGCAGCAGTACTCGTTGTGAGCAGTGCTACTGGGAGGCCCCGTGGAAGCAGGGTGAGGCTGTTCCAGGCCCTAATGGGGTTCCAGGCAGGAGCCTCTACGGAGACAATAAGGAACATAGTTGATGCCTACACTTACCCTGGCCCCGAGGGCATGGAGGCAAGGGTACTAGAGCTTATCAGGAGGCTCGGTGGCGGAGGCCTAGTATACGTGCCAGTTGACAAAGGGACTGAGTACGCTGAGCAGCTCGCAGAGTACCTGAGAAATAATGGTATAGCAGCAGAGGCCTTTACCTCGCGTAACCAGGCAGCGCTCGACCGGTTTAGGAGCGGTGAGACCGAGATCCTAGTGGGCGTAGCGATATACTACGGGGTAGCTGTCCGCGGCCTAGACCTCCCGGAGAGGATTCGCTACGCGGTATTCGCGGGCGTGCCCAGGCTGAAGTTTAGCGCGCGCTTTGAGGAGCCCCACCCCGTTAGCATCCTACGAGCCCTAAGCGTGCTCGTGGAGCATGGTCCAAGGGATGTACAGGAGAGAGCACAGTTCCTCCTAGCAAGGCTGCGCAACATTGTGCGGAGGATAAGCCAGGCAGCACTGATGAAGATAGCGGAGGAGCTAAGAAGCGGCCAAATAGTAACAGACTATGCCAAGGAGTTCCAGCAAGCCCTTGAGTGGATACGCGAGACCCTCCGCCGCGAAGACGTGTGGAAGGCACTGGAACGGGCAGAGGACATAGCTGTTATACGAGCCGGGGACAAGGCCTACATACTCGTCCCCGACGTCGCTACCTATATCCAGGCCTCGGGTAGGACTAGCCGCCTCTTCGCAGGCGGCATAACCAAGGGCCTCAGCGTGGTAATAGCTGATGACCAGCGCCTCCTAAACGGATTAATGAGGAGGACTAGGTGGCTAATAGAGGCTGAGTGGCACCGCTTCGAGGAACTAGACCTCTCCAAGATCCTGCGCGAAATAGACGAGGACCGGCGCCGCGTAAGAGACATACTTGAGGGAAGGATAAAGCCAGAGTTCATGGAGCTAGTCAAGACAGCTTTACTCATAGTTGAGAGCCCGAACAAGGCCAGGACGATAGCCAACTTCTTCGGGAAGCCATCCTCTCGGCAAATAGGCCCTCTCCGCGTCTACGAGGTCTCTACCGGGGACTATGTACTCCTAATAGCTGCTAGTGGGGGCCACGTCTACGACCTAGTAAAGCCCGCCACGCCCTCCGAGAGAATAAAACCCACATGGCTCCTAGACGTCCTGGAGAACAGCGTAAAGGGCTATGAGTGGAGAACGGCCCGCAACATCCATGGAGTCCTGGTTGCCCAGGAGGGGGAGAGGCGCTACCTACCAGTCTATGCTCCCTTAGCCCGCTGCCTAGCCTGCGGCCACCAATGGGTAGTTGACCCGACGAGGTATAACCCGGTAACAGGAGAGGGCGAGCTACGCTGCCCCGTCTGCGGCTCACCGCTCGTAAAGAACAGCTGGGA
>JALVKZ010000308.1 GCA_027033675.1 Pyrodictiaceae archaeon
TAGTAACGCAGCTCTCTTAGCAAGAGCTATTGCCTGGTCACTTAGTGCAGCGACACCGACGCCGACGATAACTGGTGGGCATGGCTTAGGGCCCGCCTCAACGATTGCTTGTAGAACGGTCTCCCAGACATTCCTAACACCTCTTATAGGTAGCCCCATTCGCAGCGTTGAAGGAGCTTCACTTCCCCCGCCCTTAGCTACGAAGGTTACCTTTAGGTCACTGCCTGGCACTATTTCTACCTCAAACCAGGGAACAAACCTGCCAGTATTGTCCCCTGTATTCTTCTTCTTAAACGGGTCAACGGCATTCGGTCTCAGCGGTACCAGCTTCGTGGCCTCGCGGACAGCTTCGCGGGCAACATCGTAGAACTCTGCGCGAAGCGGGAAATCAGCACCCATCTCAACGTAGAATACAGGCGTACCAGTATCTTGGCATATAGGCTTACCGAGCTTTGCCGCTAACTCACTATTCTTCAGTATAGCGCTTAGGTGTTGCTTAGCGATAGGATTCTCCTCTATCTCGTATGCGTGCTTCAGCGCCTCATATACGTCCACGGGGAGCCTTGTCTCGGCCGTGCGTATAAGCTCTACGAGAAAACTCTTCAACTCTTCGCGGCTCAGAGTCAAGACTTCTGCACACCACCTATGCTAAGGCTTCGTGACGAAAAGGCTGCCCTAAAAACTTCCTTAGCTCTAATTACCTAATAGCTATAGGGAAAGGCAAAAAGTGTTTAGACAGAGATGTCTGCTACCTTACATACGTCTAGGTCTCCGAGTACGGATGAAACGCTTAGCTACTCTTCTAGCCCACAGCAATGCTATGGGACAACTACTCCTAAGGGAATGCCGCTAACTCCCTCCATGCTTAGGCTTGACAAAAATAGCTGTACTCAACTATAGGCGCTATATTAGGTTCCTATAACGCTCCGCTATGGCTTTATCCGGATTAATTATCACGGTCTCCCTATAGTCTTCATGTATTATTGCATCTGTTGGGCACACAGTGTGGCATATGAGGCACTGCACGCACTCTTCGGGTCTCGCTACCACCGGGTACCCATCAGGACCCTCCTCGTAGACACCGTCAAACGCTGTACACGCTCTAACACAGTTAAGGCACTGTTTACACCTATCAAGGTCGATCCTTATCTTAACCATTTCATCACGCACCTCCGGGCTTTACTATCTTCTTTGGCTTCCAGTCATTATCTGCTATGACTATGGCTATGGATGAGCGTAGTGAGGGATCCATGGCATGGGTTGCGCACGCCATGCATGGGTCGTAGCTTCGCACAATGGATACAGTGTGCATGTATAGTTCTTTATCACTCATTGATGATATGTTCCTTTCGTTGAAGTACTCTCGTAGATCAGCTTCTATGGCTGCAGCATTTATCGCGGTAGGAGTGATTATATTTATGAATGTGGTTTTGTTGTTCTCGGCTCGATAGTGGTGAATCAGTGTTCCTCTTGGTGCCTCTATTATCCCTACTCCTTCCCCGGTGTCTCTTTGCGGGGTATTGCGCAGTTTATCGCCTAGCGGCTTCTCTAGCTCTTCGCTAATTATGTCGTAGAGTGCAATGGTCTCTACAAGCCTCATATAGGTAGCCATGAGTGGGTGAGTGAGTGGCTTACCCCATTCCTCGAACGCTTTATCTCTAAGCTCATCGGCTCTCTCCGAGCCATAGCTCTTTACGATGTTGGCACGTGCTAGTGCTCCTACATTTATAGCCCCCTTCTTAGGCGTACTGGCTCTCCACTTTGTCGTAACCATTCTTATGTAGCTATAAGGAACTGTATACTCTTGTATATACTTGAGATACTCTATACTCCTATCAGAGAATTTTGCTACCTCAGCACCCGTTTTGGCATCTATTATTCTCACTTGTCCGTCAACTATGTTATAGGAGTTACTCGGCCCAGCTATAGCCATCATATATGCGTAGCCGGGTTTGTAAGCCTCTATCTTGGCCTTAGCCTCCTCCATAATCTTTACTGCACCATTTATGAATATCCTTAGATCTTCGTTATGCTTGTGTATGAGGCTCCTCAGCCTGTCAAGGTCATTGCTACTAGGCTTCCTCGTCACTCCTCCAGCGATGCCGTTTATGGGATGAATATCTCTGCCACCGAAGACCTCAACTATCTTGAACCCTAGCTCAACTATCCTCATACCAGCCTTTACAAGCTCTGGACTAATCTTGGCCAATTGGATAACGCTTCTCCTCTCAATATCAGCGGGAAGGAAGTCAGGGAGCCCAAAGACTAGCGGGTGCAGGGCTTGATTATTTAAATGAATGCCATAGTTTATCATGTACCTTATTCGCCTAGCATCCTCGGGTGGCTCAACAGCCTTTACTTGGTCAACAGCCTTTACGCTGGCTACG
>JALVKZ010000309.1 GCA_027033675.1 Pyrodictiaceae archaeon
CTGATATGCCGACCTATGATAAAGGCGACTACGTTATACCCATTGAGTATATAATTGATATGAGTGATGATTATTTTCTCCGACTTATAAGCAGCGTATTAAGCTTAAATGATTGTGATTGCACTATAGTTGATTATCCATCAATCGTATCTGCTAGAGTAGATAGGCATGTTATAGATATTGTATTAGGCCAAGGAAGTATTGTTTGCAAACAAGGATGCAAGGAAATAGCAAAAATGGACATACCAGTGGTTATACTCACAACCCCTAGCTGGGTCTATGGCCGCATAATCAAGCATAGAAAATGCTTTGTAACAGATAAGTCTTTGGAACTTATCTCAGAGTTTTCTCCAATACTCAGAGATAGCATAAACTGGATAATTACAAGTTTTAATGACCTCATAGAGCGTATTGCTAAGGAGAAAGTCAAGGCATTCTCATTTATTCTCCCAGAGTATGATCCTCTTAGCTTTGTGCAAACTAAGTGCTGCGGACAACTTTACTCCCCTAATCCTTTATTGCATCCAGGCGCTGTTTTTGGAAAATCACGAGAAGAAGTATGCGTAAAAACATGTACTAAGATACTGGGTCCTTTCAGGAAGAAAATTATGCCAGTGCTATCTATCAGAGAAGATCCCATCATTGCTCTTTATCAAGGCATGGGAGAACTTCTCCTAGTGAGTGTTGCTCCTAACGATATACTCGGTAACATAACTAAGTCGCTTATACTTTCACTGATTTATACGTGCAGCGAAGGAGATTAGAATGAATACACTTATTCCTACAAACTGTAATTCTACTAATTGGATTAATTTGCGTAATAAATTTCTAGAATCCCTCAGAGAAGCCATGACAAGACACCTCATAGACGAAGACATAGTAGACATGCTTGTACCGCTGAACTCAATACCTTGTATTGTCACATCAAGTTCTTGTAGCGGGCGCATAGCGTTATTTGCAGCCAATGCTCCTGGAGATAAAAAGAGAGGAGGAATAGTTGCTAAATGGCATAAACCCATAACAGTAGACGAGTTACTTCAAGTCCTTAGAAGAGCTGGACTCGATAATTATAGATTTGTATGGGTATCTGCGCAACCACTAATATTAGCTCTCTATACTTGTAGCTTGTCTATTGCTAACGAGTTACTTAGAATGGCTGAGCGCTTAGGATTAAAGTACTCTGGGATGAAGATTAGAGAAAAGTCAATTTACATAATGATCTTGGGAACAGAGAGAGTGGATATACCATTACGCGTAGATAATAATGTTTTTATAGATTTAAATGATATTAAGGAAATTAGTTCTATCGTTGATATTCTTAATACTTATTTAGTACTGGCTAAGAGAAAATTAGCTAGGTTAAAGAGGGGGCTAGCTACATCACTAACTTTGGTTAGAAAGGAATGTGAAGAAGCTACCCTACACTGATTAGATGATGATTATCGACCTCGCGGATTAGAGAAGTCCTAGGAGAAATGCTAGGCCTCCTAATAGGAACCCTGCTTTTAAAGCACTTCGAGCTTTCTTGGATGCCTCTATAAGGAATTCTTCATCACTATGTCTCAGTAATGCTGCTACAGAATATAGTATTGTTGCATCAACACCAATAGCAAATACAAGATACAGTATATTGTATATCCTAGTGAACCATGGCAAGGGACTTATTATCACGACTAGTAGCAGTAAGATCGAAGCTATTATAGCTGCCTTCCTTGGTCCAAGAGTTACAGCCAGCGTGTATATATTAGCATGTGCATCACCCTTTACATCTTCTATTCCCTTTACTATTTCTCTGCCCAGTACAAGAAGGAACGCATAGAACACTGGTATGAGTACTAGTGCAGGTACTTGCTTATTAAGTACAACGGCTGCAAAGAAACCGCCAAACAATATAGTCGCAGCAGACTCAACAGCAACTGTTATATTCCCGATAAACCCAGTTCGCTTTATCCAACGCGAATACTCATGAACCAGTAAGGCGCTAATAAGGCTAAATACGAATATATAGATAGAATAGGTAACGCTAATCACGAGGCCTCCAAGCAAGAGAAAGTATGCAAGTACACGTGCATCTCTACGTCTAACCGCTCCCCGAACTATTGGTCTCCAAGGCTTAGATATTGCGTCGGTCTCCACGTCATAGTAGTCGTTTATCACGTACCCTCCTGCCGCAATTAATACAACTATTAGTGATGCCGCAACACATGTAAACCAGCTAGGATAGTGATGCACATACTTAATTACAGCACCGTAACCAATTATGGTGGTTAGAAACGATACTAGGAGATTATGTGGCCTAAGCAGTTCTAGATAGCCTCTGAGCCTATCAGCCATAATATTCTACACACCCGGGGGCTGCATATCAGGTATTTT
>JALVKZ010000310.1 GCA_027033675.1 Pyrodictiaceae archaeon
GAGCTGTTGCTACATCCCCTCCACCACCAGTTGATAGTATTAGTACACAGCGAGGATTACGCCCATAGATGTTTCTGAGGAACCCCAACAATGCTCGCCGAGATAGAACCATAGAGGGGTGAAGGGGGAACTCTTTTACTTTACAGCAGTGTTTCCAGGTATAGGTGGCCAGCCTAGTAGACAGCCATCTGGGTGCATATGTCCTTGGGCAAGTTGTTTGGAACTGACGGGGTACGCGGAGTAGTAAATAGGGAGCTTACGCCATCTCTAGCCCTTAAGCTAGGCACGGCCATTGCTACGCATTATGGTGAGGGTATTCGCGTACTAGTAGGCCGTGATGGAAGGGCTGGCGGTGAGATGATAATGAACGCAGTAATAGCTGGTCTTCTCTCCGGCGGCGCCGAGGTCTATAAGGCCGGAGTGAAGGGGTATGCACCTACCCCAGCCATACAATACGCTGTAAAGGAACATGGCTACGATATTGGCGTCATTGTTACTGCTAGCCATAATCCACCGGAATACAATGGTATAAAGGTGATAAGCTCCCTAGGCATAGAGATTGATAGGGAGACTGAAAAGAAGATTGAGCAAATATACTTCGAGGAACGCTTCCGCCTAACACCTTGGACAAGAATACGCGATGGAGTACGCATAGACGATGAGGTGCTAAGTACCTATATTCGCGGAATAATCGAGAAGGTTGATAAAAACCTCATACGTTCCCGTGGTTTCCGTGTACTGGTTGATTGCGCCAACAACGTCGCCTCGCTAACGACTCCAGAGATCCTAAGAATGCTCGGCGTCAAAGCCTACACGTTAGCCTGTAATATATCGACACAACCCTATCGAGAACCCGAGCCCACGCCTAACTCGCTAAGAGAAGCAGCTAACGTGGTTAAAGCACTAGGCCTAGACCTAGGAACCGGCCACGACGGTGACGGGGATAGAGCCATCTTTATCGACGAGAAAGGCGAAGTATGGTGGGGAGATCGTACGGGAGCATTGCTCTCAAGGTACATAGCTGAGCATAAGCTAACACAAAACGTGCCTAGAGCCGTATACACGGCTGTTTCAAGTAGCCGGTTAGTAGAGGAATACCTAAGGGAAGCTGGCGTAGAGGTTCGCTGGACCCCGGTAGGCTCGATAAACATAGCCTATAGCCTGCTCGAGAACGGTGGCATCGCCGGGTTCGAGGAAAATGGTGGATTCCTCTATCCTCCCCACCTCCTGGCACGCGATGGCGGCATGACGCTTGCGCTTTTCCTTGAGATGATGGCTCGTGAGAAGAAGACCGCGTCAGAGCTATTCAACGAACTCCCGAGATACTACGCTGTTAAGATAAAGATACCCATGCCCAGGGACAAGGCATTGGAAATAGTAAAGGCATTAACAAACGAGTATAAATCAAGGAGCGCGCGAGTTGTAACAGTTGACGGTATCAGAGTTGACGAGGAGGACTACTGGTTCCTAGTGAGGCCAAGCGGTACAGAACCTGTGCTTAGAATAATGGTTGAGGCAAAGACCCCTGAGAAAGCTAGGCAATTAGCCGAGGAGCTGGCTGAGAAGGCTCGGAGGCTGGGCACGGCATGAAGTACCGGTTCATGGATCTGGCGGCGTGCCCCATGTGTAAGCACTTCCCCTTAGAGCTATACGTTATCGAGGAAAGAGTGTATCCAGAGCGAGAGGAACAAATCAAGGAGTTGCTGAAAAAGTATAAGCCACCTCTCTGCGAGCTTTATTGCTACCGTTTACAAACACCTATAGGAAAGAGGATAGAGGAGGTAGACGGCAATACTCCTTGCGAGGAGTGCCTAAAGGTAGAAGTGGTTACTGGTGTACTCTACTGCCCTAATTGTAAGAGATGGTACCCCATAATAGACGAGATACCACGAATGCTTCCCGATAATCTACGGAAGAAGGAAGAGGATCTCAAATTCCTTAGAAGGTATCAAGATAAAATACCAGAGAAAATACTACGAGAAGGAAAGCCCTGGAATTTAGGTGATGAAAAGAGATAACGCGATACTAAAAATACCCGTGGCTCAGCTAGGGACTTACTTATACACAACTATTACTAGTCTTCCGCGCCACTCGCTCATCTCTATTTTTACCCTGTCTCCCTCGCGCCACCGAATACTAGCTACTAGCTCATCTGGTAGGCGTACCAAGTAGCCCTTTTCATCACGCTCAACTAGGCCTTCATAGGTTGTCACAGCTTATCTCCCCAGGTCTGCGAAAAGGTTAGGAATAGTGTAAAAATCTTAGCGGTTTAGGATGGTCTTTTTCGCGGAATGATTATCTCAACTATCTTGTTCGGCCTAATATTATATCTTATGCTAGAGGGGTCAGCGTCAGACGGTAGCGGTATTTCATGTTCGTATTCGTGGAATACTATGTCCTCTCCAACCATGGTTCCATAAATATCGCTGAATCTCACCTCTTTCTCTAAAGAGGCTCTTATGATAAGCTTATCCTCTGTAGCTTTTACCTCAAGTGACGAGATATCAGCTCCTGCTAAGTCGACTAGTACTACGTAGGCGTCAGGGCGCTGGTATATTGTATAGAGGGGCCTCATGCTCCCCTGCCGAAATAGGCTCATACTAGTTGTTTCTTCGAAACTCTTCTCTATTTCCTCCATTATTCTCTTATGTATCTTCTCTATTCTTCTCCTAATCTCCTCGAAGCTCATAATGATGCACCCCAAGTATCTGCTTATGCATAGAGAAGTGGACTTGGTCCACCCATCTCAGCCATAGCTTCCTTGGTCTTCTTCATGAGGCCTCTCATTCTTACGCGAATCATCTCTGCTTGTTCAAGTAATTTCTTAACATCGATCTCGGCGCCAATTGCTTTTGATAATGCCGTTAGTACACTAGCTGCTGCCTCTGGGTCTGGGAACTCTACATAGGCGTCCGCTAATAGTACAAGGTTGGTGACTCTTTTCCTTATGGCTTGTTTTAATATAAGTGCATATGGTCCTACGAGGTATCCGCTACTGAATACCTCTATACCTAGTTTAGATGCTAATTCCTTTGCTTTCTCATTGCTTGCTATCCAGTACACATGAGGCTTATCCATATTTATCCTATTGGGCGATGCTATCCCGACTACGGATACTATATAGTCTATCCCCTTGCGTATGGCATAGTCTATTAATAGCCTAGCCAAGAGTGGGATAACGCCCGCTGGTACTGGCGTCTCAGCTGTAAGTGCCATTATGTTGTCCTTAGCGTAGATACGCAGCGGGGGCCGAACTTCACCCTTTGATATAACGGCTACGGGTGGCATAAGTGCCTCAATATCTATACCCGCGACCTCCTGTAGTCCCATGCTCTCAACAATATGATTTGCCGAGATTACGCCTACTAGCCCGGTATCCGGTAAGCCTAAGATGAAGAAGCTTGGCTTACGTAGCTCGAATTCAATGTACTCTACTAGGGTTAATCCGTCAAGGCTCTCCTCGTATATTATCCCGGCCAAAGATTATCTCCGGGATAGTATTCTTGTACAGTCTCGGGTAGAAATAGCCTTGCACCCGAATAACCTCTAAGGCATGAGGTTTGCCTTAAACAAGGTACGAGTAGACAGAAGAGGGCTGAGCTGTTTCTTCTCAGGCTTTTCGAGCCAAGACCCGCTGCTCGCTGGAGTAGGTACTACCCTTGGTAGAAGTAATTTCGGCCAGGCTAGGCGCTACTAGGGCAGCGCGACTCAGCTAATCTATGATAATCCTCAACTTAATTTACAAATCTATTTCTAGGCCATTGTTCCTAAACGTGTTTTAAACCCCCGGATAGCATAGGGTACTGCGTGGTGGCTGGGTTTGACCGATGTAATAATAGTGACAAAGGATGATGATGCAGCAGCATGGTTCAAGAAGAATAAAATATTCATTAATATTAGATGGGTTCAAATAGAGGATGAAGTAGAATGGTTCCTAGACGAGAGTTTCATACACGAATATATAGAACATGTACTTGGCCTTGGACACCAGCGAGCCGTTTTCATAGAGAAGGTGCTAAGAGAGACTCTTTACAGCGAGTGGTACGGCCAGAACCCACTTAGCATATTATACGGCAAGAGCGTAAACACTAGCAAAATGCCTAGTAAAGAATCCTTACGGACTGTGCATGAGGAACTCCCTCAACTTTTATCACAGCATCAGGGTGCACTAGCCCCTTTTTAATAGCTGCATTTATGGTGTTTTCTCCTACAAGGTTTAATATTGTCGCCTCCTCTGCCCGTTCCATAGCAACACTTAATGGTACCAGGATACCCTCATAGAAGTTCTTACTGACGTGGAGTACCAGTTTCCCGCTTTTGAACATTTTCCCTAGGAGGTCACTATCACATATAGCTATTAGCTTCTCTCCTTGTACCTCATAGATCTTCATATATACCATTGGCTCCTCGGACATGTTTCCTGCCATAAGTCTGAGTGCAGGTGAACCATCTATAAATATTAATCGTTAAGCACCCCGAGAAGCTAAGAGGGAGACAGAGATGAGTGCTAAGCGTGACGATACAATAAAGCTTCTATACGATTATGATTATTTGCTTAATCGCCTCTATGAGCGCCTGCCAGCACGAGGAGCTAAGGCGTCACGATTCGAGTTACCGAGGCTCGTAGTAGAGCGTGTCGGTAACAAGACTATTATAAGAAACTTCAAGCAGATAGCAGACGTTATGCGGCGTGACCCAAGAATCATTATGAGGTATCTGTTACGGGAGTTGGGCGCAAGTGGTAACTATGATGAGGAGAACGGCATGCTCACTATTAACGTAAAGGTATCAACTGCTACTCTTAATAACTTATTACAAAGATTCGTTAAGACCTATGTAATATGTCCAACATGTGGAGCGCCTGATACCAGGCTAGAGAAGAGAGGAAAAGCATGGGTACTAGTATGCGAAGCTTGCGGCGCTGAGCAGCCAGTTCCGCCACTCTAGGATAGCACTACTTCACTTAGGCAAGTTTATTGCCATGTTTATTTATAATCACTGGGTATCATCTAGATAAGACATTTACTAAAATGCTATATAGAGTACCTACCGAGGAGCTACAAGGAAAGCGGCTCGGGAAGTACCTGGTGAAGCTATGGTGCTAGGAACTGTCACCGCTAAGCTGCTTAGGCGAAGAATAGATCCTAGAAGGCTACCGATTCACGTAGCTATTATACCTGATGGTAATAGGCGCTGGGCTCGTCGACACGGGTTACCTGTATACATGGGGCACTATAGGGGTTATAATGTTGCTAAGAGGGCTCTTGACTATCTCTGGGATCTCGGGGTTAACTATGTCACTTTCTACGCACTTTCCCGGGAGAATTGCACCCGTAGACCCTCGGACGAGCTAGCCGCGATTCATAAGCTGTTGTCACACGCTATTGACGACTTGCTTGCCGATAGGAGGGTAAGGGAGGGACGTGTACGCGTATACTTTGTCGGGGACTTCTCGCTGCTACCGGGCTGGCTCGTGGATAAGATCAACTACATCAACGAGACCACTGCTAGTAACTTTCCCCACGTGCTAGCAGTGGCTACGTGCTATGGCGGTAGATGGGAGATAGTTGATACCGTCAACAAGCTACTCGCTACACACACTACGAGCAGTATGGATGAGAATGAACTCAGAAAGCTTATGCCCCTCGGCTGGCTCCCAGAGCCAGACCTCTTAATAAGAACCGGGGGAGAGCTACGCCTCAGCGGTTTCCTCCTATACCACGTAGCATACACAGAGTTATACTTCACAAAGAAGCTGTGGCCCGACTTCAACGAGGCAGAGCTATACCGCGCAATCATTTCTTATCAGAAGCGCGAGAGGAGGTTTGGGCGATAAGCCTCTCAAGGGACTTAGCCCCTCTCCACACCACAGCCACCACAACAACCGATACTATTGCGTAGAGGCCAAAACCACTAGACGCGAGGGCTTGCATGAACTCCGATATAGACATGGTCTCCATTTGTTGAAGAGCAGAGGCAACAGTATCTAGTAGGACTACCGCCACGATAACGAGGGTTAGGGCAACTATTTCGCGGTAGAGCCCGAGTTTGCCAGAAACGAACTTAGAAGCCGCATGACCTAGTATAGCTATGCTTGCAGAGAAGCCTATGAGGCTTGTAACGTTCCGGACAAGGCTTGCTAGTATTTGAGGTGTCAACGTTGTATGAGAATGCAGCTGTGACACAATGAGCACTATCGCTATTAGCGCCGTAACACCCGCCGTGGAGTAGGCCACTATGGTTACCGGTGTCTCTGTTAATGCCTGTATTATTCTCTCTTCCATATCAAAGCCCCTAACCATCATAGCCAGGCCCGCAATTAAGAGCCCAACAAGAATTGCTTGACGAAGCATGCCTAGAAGGGCTAGAGAGGAGAAAACCACAAGCACTATACCGGGTACACCGAGAAATAAGCGAGAGAATCGAGGCTCTGTTAGCGCTTTCTGTATATATCTTATAAGAAGCATATAGGTTTCCTCAACACCCCTATATTGCTTTATTACTATTCGCCTAACAGCAATTATTGGCACTATAGAGGATATAGCTGGTAGAAGCGATTCATCCTCTGAGCCATCAGTGACAACAACTACTCCATCCGGGTGGTACTCTGTTACTAGTTTTTCTAACTGGTTACGGGCCTCTATTACTGCGTCAACACCGCCGAGTTCGCTACCAGCGATTACTGCCGGCTCTGCATCATAGCCTTTTAGCCTCATTTCGTCAGCTATCTTTACTGCTGCAAAAAGCGTGTTAGCATCAGAGTCTTCGGGGTCGTAGAGAGCAAAACGAGTAGCTGCTTCTAGAACTGCGGCTCTACCAACTATGGGTGTCTTTATCCCTGCACGACCGAGGTCGTCGTCTATATCTATGGCTACTACTAGGACTTTCTTAGTCATTCTGGTTCTTCCTCGAGTTCATCAGGGCTCGTCGCATAGAGTAGCCGCAGTTCCT
>JALVKZ010000311.1 GCA_027033675.1 Pyrodictiaceae archaeon
AGCTCGTATGGCGACAAGCTCATTGCTGCACCGCCTCCTCTGCCTTAACCCTTTCTAGAACATCACGGTACTCTTCTAGTATTTTATTCTTAACCTCCTCGAAGTGCTCTGGTAGCCTCTCGGGCTGCAAGCCCCTCTTCAAGTAGAGACTAAAGCGCCGCTCATATAGCTCAGGGTTCTCTTGTGCAAGTAATGCAGCGTACTTGGCGATGTGCTCTCCTCTTATCCTTGACTCGTCTGGAAGTATCTCCTCACTGTATGGGACCTCGAGGCCAGCGTCAAGTGCGCCTTTGAGAGCAGCGAAGACTCTCGCACCCTTTACTGGGCGGTGGAGACCTATATCGAGAACCGCGTAGTTTACCCCGGCCTTGAGGGCACGGAGAGCAGCTAATAACCCGGTTAGGTACGCTGCCGACGTGTTCTTTGTACCGCCTAGCCACCCGTACTTCTTTACTAGCTCCCGGCTATGCGCTGCTGCCACCGTTACGTCGCCCTCGGGCCTGGCCTTGATGACCTGGACCCAGATGTACTTGTTAGTCTTCCTCACTACTAGCCTAGGCTTACCAGAGAGAACCATGACGTAGCGCTTATAGTAGTTTGTCTTACCCTCCCTTCGCCGCCGACGTGGAACCTTATATCGTGGACCATGAGCCATGCTGCGCCACCGCTACCGGGCTTCTGCAACCCCGATGCAAGGGGCACCCAGAGCCCTCTAATAAGCTACTAGTTATTAAAACTGTGATGAAGAAGCAGTGTACGTTGATCCTCTAAAAAGCACTAAACAACAGAGCCTCGTAGAAGAGCGAGAAGTTTGCATCGCGAGATTTGTGTAAAATATATGAGGCCCAATGGGATAAAGCTACTTTTTCACTGATGTTGGGTATCCGTGTTCTCTCAGCCATCTTTGTAGCGACGCGAATGTTGGGAACATACCACCCTTTGCCCACATGTATAGTTGGCGGTAGGTTCTCCTATCGATTACTCCGTGATCTCTTAGGTAGCGAAGGTATCTCCTTATCCTCCTTATTCGGTGCATCCACTCCTCCTTGGGATCACGGCGAGCTGACGCGTCGCCCTTGCGCCTGCCAGGCCCACGTCTACGACCCTTCTTTCTAGCCTCGTGCTTCTCACGCCAACGACCACGAGATGGTCTATGAGCTGGCTTTACTTGTATAACTCCCTCCTTTATCAGCCTCCTTATCTCCTCACGGGTTATCGCGTTAGCTACATCTTCTAAGGCTGCTGGGTCGATCCATATTCTTGACTCGCCTACGCCTAGAAGCTCTGCAGCGAGTCTCTTTTGGAGCGATAGGTCCTGGGCCACGAGTACTCACCCTTCACCACGATGTTTTACGCATTAGCTACGCGGAAACCTCTGGATTTAGCTATTTTTACTAGCTCGAGTCTCTTTCGGAGGCCCACGCTTGATGCTATGTAGACTATGTGCTTCGCTGGGTCAAGTTTCTCTAGCTCCCTTACGCTAGCGACAGTTACTGGCTCCAACCCTGTAGGATGTAGACCCCTAACAGCCGCGGGTGCCCGGTACCCTATATCGACTACGGGTGGTCTGCCTTTTAGCCGAAGCCTCATAGGATTATCAATGCCCTTTGGCTTTCTCCACTTAGGATTGTTCTTGAACTTTGGGAACTTCCACCACAAGGTGCGCAAGAACTCTGGCTTTCTTGATTTCTGCCGGGCCCGTACACGCAGTAATCGCTCGAACTCCCGCTCCGTTATATTACTCATTACTCGGCCACCTCCTTCTCATAGATGTATATGCCGTCCACGAATACTCTCCTATCAAAACCTTTTACCTTAGTAGCCTGCTCTATGTTAGCGGCTGTTTGGCCCACAGCCTCTATATCAATGCCCTCAACTATCACGTCGTCTTTCTGAACCTTTACCTTAACACCAGGCATTATCTTTGCGATTCTAGGTGCCTTCTCTCCGAGAAAGTTCTCAATAACTACCTTGTCGTCTTGTACTTTCACTGTTACAGGGAAGTGTGAGTAAACTATCTTGAGCTTGTATCTAAAGCCCTTAGTTACTCCAGTAATCATGTTGTCTATGTGCGAAGCTATCGTACCAACAAGGGCCTTGAGCCTACGATTGGCAAAGTAAGCTTCAACAACCACTTTCTTGCCTTCCTCATCCTCATCAAGCCTAATTACGACTCCCCGAGCATGTGAGAAGTCTCGCTCAAGCTCACCCTTAGGACCCTTAACCCTCACTCTCATACCATCAATACTAATCTCTACTCCTTCCGGCACTCTTACCTCCTCAGCTACGTGGACGAGTTTAGGCATAAAACCATGCACCTCCTCTTCTTTGCACATACATGTTTGTTGACGTAAAATAGAGGCAGCAGTGGTTAATACACGTAAGCCAGTAATACCCCACCTATATGTTTCTCTATTGCCTCTCTGTGCGACATCACGCCCTGGCTTGTCGATATTATCAGTATTCCAATATCCCTACTTGGCAGGTATTTTCTCATCCAATCGGGCATTCTTAGTAGATCCCTATATTTTACTGGGAATCTCGGCTTGATGACACCAGCCTTATTAATTCTGCCAAGGAGTTGTACTCTTATCTTCCCCCATCTACCATCATCTATGTACTCGAACTCCCCTATGTAGCCCTCCCTCTGCATCACTTTCAGTACATTGATTATTAGCTTAGATGCCGGCATTATCACTACTTCCGGCTTTGCACGTGCCTCCGCGTTGACTATCGCAGCCATGGCGTTCGCAAGGGTATCGAGCATTACCATGTAGAGTTCACCTCATACGTGTTAGTTGTATTTACGAAAGCCTAGGCTTACTGCGAGTTCGCGGAAGCATTGACGGCAGAGCATTAGCCCGTATTTGTGTATGACCGCGTCTCTGCTTCCACACCTTTGACACTTATACGCGCCTTTCCCGTATTTGACTATTTTTGGCGGTCTATACTTCCCCATTCTAGAAGCACCCCCAGCAACTACGCAGTGCTAGTCGAGGTTTATTTTGGTTCTATGACTACTCCGAATAACTCATTGAGAAGAACCATTGACTCCTCCTTTGTGACTCTGTGTCTTCGTGGTATCGGTCTCCGTGTTCTGCGGCGCCTGGCTACCCTGTAGCCTGGCCTCTCAATAGTTATTGCAACATCCATCCCGAAGACTCCTAGTTCTGGGTCGTAACGTACACCGGGTAGCAATGTGTGCTCCTTTATACCGAAGGATACATTCCCAAACTCGTCAAATTGGCTAGCCTTAAGCTTGTATCCTATAGCGTGGAATGCTTTCTTTAGGAACTCGATTGCTTTTTCCCTGCGAAGCGTCACCATGACAGCTATGGGTTCTCCTTTTCTTATCCCGAAGTCTCTAATAGTTCTCTTAGCTCTCCTGACTGATGGCTTCTGTCCCGTCAACATTTCTAGTACACGGGCAGCTTTCTGGAGTCTCTCGCCAGATTCTCCCACACTTATATTCACTGTAACCTTAACTATCCTTGGCTTCAGCATCGGGTTTGACTCCCAACGCTTCTTAATCTCCTCTACTTGCTTCGCTGAGAGGGGTAGAGGTTGTGATGACTGGACAGCCTCCATCACTAAGCTCATTTCCATGCACCCTCAGGCAGACTTATCCATGGCTCCTCGTTAGGCGGCGCAATGACGAATACATAGTCTAGGTTTGTCTGCACTTTCTCACCACGGGCATCCTCGATAGTTACTATGCTGTTCTTTCTGCCAAAGGCCTTCCTGATATCAATTATTCTCCCTACTCTACCAACGTTTCTTCCACCTATGATTATTGCTAGGCTATCTATCTCTAGAGGCATATATGCTAGGAGTTCTTGCTCAGGTATGCTTATCTTCACTGTACCCAGCGTGCGATACTCCTTAGCCTCTACGGGGTTCGCTGGATCCTCTACCCGTATAAGCACATTCCTTCCGTCATGGAGATGTAGTTGTATGTGGCCACCCTTGACTGTTGACTTATCCTCTATGCGACAGAGCTTGAATCGCGCCTCTTCCTTACTTATTGGATGAAGCGTGAAGAACCTCACAGGGTACGGGAGTACTCTATAGGCCTCGCCTGTATCAACTATCTCTATTACGTCCATGAAGCCAACTGGGTACTTGTAGTTCCTTCTAACTCTTCCATCAACCCTGAAGTGACCTTCAGCTATGAGCTTCCTAGCCTCCCTACCAGTCTTAGCATAGCCCAGTACGTCTCGCACGAGTATTAGTAGTGGAATGGAGCGCTCAATAGGATGTGGTCCTGGCGACGGCTTTACAGTGAATACGCCTGCTCTTTGCCTAACTGGCCAGAACTTTGGAGCTGCAAGCGTCTTTAGGTGCCTTCTTCCACCCATTCTTGCCACTACTTACCACCCCTGCCAGGCTACTTGCTTACAGTGGTTGAAGAACTTGTTCCCCTCCCCATGAGGGCTAGTTGGAGTTCTCGTCCCTTCTTCTTACGCTCTATTATCTCGCGGCGAGCCTTATCATCCAGGTTGAGGCTAACTATCATCACGTTCGATGGGTGTATGGGGTAGTATCTTGGCTCGCCCCTTGCATTCTTTATCGTGACGCCGTCAACGTATATACGCATTCTTCGTAGATCAACTCTCACGACCTTGCCCCTATGCCCCTTGAAGCTCCCTCTCATGATGACTACTTCGTCGCCCTTTCTTACTGGCAAATTGCGTATGCCGTACTGCTTCCTTAGCTCTGGGCTAAGCAGAGCAGACATGAGCTTCTGTCTCTTGTGCAGAGGAGCGTTGAAGAGTGCTCTTCTCTGCTTTCGTGGTTGGGAAGACTTAACCCATCTCATAGTGCAACACCCTCCGTGTCTAGATTATTATGCTTGCTATGTTAGCTACCTTTGGCCACCTCTCAGCTGCTTCTCTAGCGACTGGGCCTCTAATCTCGCTCCCTTTTGGCGTCCCATCGGGAGACACTATTACTACCGCGTTGTCCTCGAAGGCTACCCAGGTACCATCTGGCCTGCGGTATGGGCGGCGCTGCCTCACAACAACTGCTCTAACCACTTGTCTCCTCATCTCAGGCGTGCCTTTCTTCACTGTGACAACCACCATGTCGCCAACCGCGGCTGGCGGTATCCTCCTAAGACGACCACGATACCCTATTACACCTATTATCATCGCCTCCTTCGCTCCACTGTTGTCAGCCACGGTAACGTAAGTGCCCACTTGTAGTCCTGCAGCAATATGTCTTCGCGGTGAAGCTCCCTTAGAGCCCTTGGGCATAGCGGCTTCACGCCCCGGGAAGACGCTGGAGAAGCACCTAGGCCTATTTAAAGACTAAACAAAAGAAACCCAACAGCACCAGGCAGGGCACAGTTAAAGAAACAAGTAGCGGCACAGGATCCTTAGCTTCCCTGCTTACCAATAACCCCTAGTACGACAAAGTGAACGGTCTTCGCCAGAGGCCTTGTCTCGCCTATTACTACTATGTCACCTGGCTTAGCATTAATGCATGGAGGATTATGTGCGTGTATACGGCTCCTCCTCTTCTCATACCTACGATACTTCTTGTTGTAGTAGAGATACTCGCGCTCAACGACAACAGTGTTCTTCATCTTCGCCTTGACAACGACGCCGGTAAGTATGAGTCCGCGAACCCTTACATTACCGTGCCAGGGGCACTTCCTGTCATTACATGTTTTCTCCGGCGGCTTGAGCCCAGGTATACCTATACTTCTTACTCTCACGGACAAGCCACTTGACCCCCCTAAGTCTTTCTACCCTCCTAAGCCTGTCGGGCTGCAACCCCCGTATTTTTTCTCCTCGCACAAGCACCCATTCACCACCAGGAAGGCGGAGGAGAAAAAGAGCGTTTGGCTTCAGAACTGTCTTGAGAGAACCATCGCTCGTCTCGAGCACCAAAGTATTCTTAGTCTCTCGTACAATTCGGCCCCGGAGGCCGCGGAGCAAGGGATCCGAGTGATTCAAGACCTTGGCCTCAAGGCCTACGAGCACATGTATTGTTATGTTCCATGTCTCTCGGCGCAAGCTTAGCAGCCCTAAGAAACGATACTGTGTGAGTCTATTTTCGCTGCTTAGCTAGCTCCTCTTCTCTCATAACAGTGAGTATCCTGGCAATAGTCTTCCGTATAGCCCTTATAGCACCTGGGTTATCTAGGGTACCCATTGCCGCCTTGAGTCTCAGCTTTACTAGCTCTTCTCTGAGCTCATGGAGTTTCTTCAATCTCTCCTCGGGGCTCATCTTGCGGATATCGGCTACGCGTATCGCAAACTTAGGCATAGCCTAAGCACCTCTTACTCTCCTTTGTTTCCTCCTCCCTGCTCGGCTATCTGTTTCTGAGCCTCAGCTGCTCTAAGCTTCTCGAGCTCGGCCCTGATCTCCTCTATGTCCTCTCTTACCTCCTCGGGCTCCCTTATTCTTACATAGTCGCTGGGCCGTGCTGGCTTAACTATTGCCACCTCTATGCCGAACACACCCGGCTTTAGTAGAACATGCATCACAGCTCTATCAACCATGTGTTCTACTTGGTGACCCGTTGAGTAGACTTTGCCTACCCTTACCTTCTCGTAGCGGGCACGCTCTGTGCGCAGCTTACCACTAATCAGTATTTGTACTCCGAGTGCGCCAGCATTCATTACTCTCCTAGCCATGACATGGGCTACTCTTCGGAAATAGGCACCACGCTCGAGTAACACCGCAATCCGGGAAGCAACTACCCGGGCATTAAGGTCGGGATTTTCTACTCTCCTAACCGTTATCTGTGGGTTTTGTAGCCCGAACTGCTGCTCGAATATAGCTGCTAGCTGTCTTATTGTCTCACCGCGTCTCCCAATAATCATTGCTGGGCGCTCAGCGTCAATGAATATCTTTGTGCCTAGAGGGAACTGTATGATTTGTACGCCAGCGTACCCTGCTCTGTAGAAGCGCTTAGCTAGGTACTCGTCTA
>JALVKZ010000312.1 GCA_027033675.1 Pyrodictiaceae archaeon
GATACTTTGAATACTTAGCGATTACCCCTAGTATAAGGTCTCTAGGCTGAGTATAAAAGATTATAGGCAACAGTACCCCATATATTGATGGAATAAACGATACAGGCCACGTACGAGGTGTTACCGCCTCCCACATATGTAAACCTTTAGCCCCGGATAGAGGCTAGATATCTTACCCAGCTGGCCACCCTCCCTCATTGAGAGAGATAAGTCCAGGATACGGGGAAGAAGCGCATCGAGATCACTGAGCTTAATAGTATTACTAAACCCTATATAGGCCCATAAGCCTCTCCCACACATAGCACTTACTAAGTGCTTGTCAAGAGCAGTATAACAGCCTCCAGCTATCATAACCGCGCCTGGAGGAAAACGCCCAGACAGATAGGTTTCGAAAAACTTCGGCAATAATGCAACAAACACCTTAGGGCCACGTAGAGGAGGATAAACAGGGACTCCCTCAGCGACCAGCCCCTCACGGGCCCAGCTAAGATACTTAGTACTCCAAGGAGCACCTGTAAACAATCCTCCTATAATCCTTCCAGAGCCACTAACCATGTAGCCTCCATGAACACGTAGAACTATTACACTATACTTAGTAATTGACTTGAATAGCTCGGGTCCAGCGCTCCTACCCTTTACCACGTGTACTGTGAATCCATGGCTCTCCAGAATCCCCTTGAGGACATCGATTAACGTGTCATTGGGGTACGACTCGTATAGCCCATCAACAATAAGTGCCAAGCGAGGAGAAGACGAGAAAGTAGTGCTAGAACTGCTTTTGTTACTCTTCACTAGGTGAGGAGCTATAAGTCCTAGCAAAGCCGCGGCCAAAACCAGGGATGCAATGACTACTCGTTTATTCTTCACAAGCACTCACCATGAGAGGCTGAGGTATTTCGCCTCTCTGAACCCTACCTGCATCACTATCGACATAGTTAATAAGTCAATAATTATCTTGTCTAAGGATATGCCCGAACAACTACGTAAAGCACGGATAATTAGCGAGAATAACATAGGTAATGTTTTTAGTAAAAATAGTTAGGGTAGTTTTATAACTATTGGCGGGAGCCCCTGTAGCTCTAGCTTAATCTCTACTGTATAAGTGCCGGGCATCCAGGGCACAAATACCATCATGGATAATGAGTCGGCGTTGTTGCCTAGCGGTACTGTTACTTTTGATACAACATTGCCGTCTCTATAGAGTATCGCGGTTATGTTAGCGTCTCCCGTGAAGCCCTGTAAGCTATAGTTTGCATCTACTTCGACTATTTGTCCTGGCTTGATCTGGGTAACTGCGTTCCCGAAGATGTCTCGTAGAACCGCCTGTAGGCTTGGCGAGGGTAGGCTGAGTGTCACGCTATGGGTTGTTGCTAGGTCGACTGTCGCGTTCGTTGTTAAGCCGAGGTAGCTGGCTATTATCATTACTGTTGTGTTCTCCTCGGTTATTGATGCTGTTCCACGGGCTATTGGTATCTCGAGGAAGACTTCACCACTCTCATTGGTTACAGTCTTTACCGGCGTAGATAGTAGTGCTCCCTTCACGGTTATGTTTACTCCTCCGAGGCCCTCATCGTTGTAGAGCACCTTGACTAGTAGGCTACTATATGCTACTAGCCTCGATGTCGTGGAACCTGTGTAGCTTGCCAGGCTGGTATCGTATAGCTCTATGCTGCTTCCGCCTAGGTCGACAAGTGATGATATGCTGCTGTTGCGTGCCTCTATACTACTCCTAAACGTCCCTAGGTAATTAGCAACGGTCCCTGCTAGCGTATAGTTGCCCTCGAAGAGATGCATCTCTGAGTACTCGCCGCTAATAGTCTTGGTCTCCTCATAGGAGTAGTAGACTGGTATACCATTTAGGCTCGAGTTAGTGACCACGTTGTCTAGGTAGCTCGTGCTGCATACCTCTAGGAAGTGCTTGCCCTCGACACTTACCCCGCTTACAGCCAGCTTATCGCTACAGACGAGGAACCCGGTATCTGCGCCGCTAATTTTTAGATCCTTCACGGTTACTTCGGGCACGGTTATGTTTAGTCCATAGCTGGTATTACTGAAAACTATTGCGGCATTGCTCGTAATCCCGGCTATAGTCACCTTCTTGGAGACGGCCACGGTACTGGACTCGTTTACTGGCGCCCTAATAGCGAGCGTGACGTTATCCCCTACGCTCGGGCTAGCCAATGCCTCCGAGAGCGATGTGAAGTTACCCGGTATATAGAACACGTTGGTCACAGTAATGTTCTTCGTAGCTTCCCCACAGTTACCTATTATGTCACATGCCTGGAGAACTACGTTATAGACTCCCTTCTTTGCAAGCTTATCACCAGGCACCGTGAAGCTCG
>JALVKZ010000313.1 GCA_027033675.1 Pyrodictiaceae archaeon
ACCCTGTTAGCCTCGCCCCTATACCTGGCAATGGCTTACCCAGGGAGCCCGGGGGGTCTCCTGGCTTACTAGCTATCAGTGGGAGCGCCTCCGTCATACCATACATCTGTAATAGCTCTGTGCCGGTCTTCCGTTTCCACTCCTCCTGTAGCTCTGGGCTGAGCGGGGCACCAGCGCTAACAGCAGCTACTAGTTCTTTGTGTCCACGGTAACCGGCTTTTAGGAGGGCCTTGGAGTACAGGGGGACGCCGAAGACTATGCTGGCCTTGCTCTCTGCAAGGCTCCTGGCTGCCTCGCTTGGGTCTAGTGGTCCCTTCTTGGTATAGAGTACTAGCTCTGAGCAGGTAGCTGTGGGCGAGAAGGCTCCGACGTGGAGCCCGAGCCCATGGCTTATTGGCACGGGGACGTAGATGCGCCAACCCGGCTCGTAGCCGTAGTGGCGAGCTGTTAGCCACGCAGAGGAGGACAGCGAGGCGCCCGTGTGGATCACGGGGAGGGTTCTACCAGCTATGCCAGCGTAGAAGTAGACTAGTATCTCGTCCCAGGGCCTAGGCCTCTCATAGTCCTCGCCGGGGCTACTCCCCGGGCCGGAGTAGAGCTTCTCGGCCACGAGGCACTTCGTGTCAAGTCTTCTGGCTATAGCGCAGTGGTTCTCGGCGAACCCGGAGTGTGTTACAAGGAGCTCTGCTCCTGCCTGGCTTAACTGCTTCTCGAGGTCCCATGGCCCCGATAACGGGTCTATTATCGCTACCCGTTTACCCGCAAGCCAAGCCGCGTAGACGGCCACGAGCCCCGGGACAGAGTTTATGGGGGCAACCGCGACTGTGTCGCCACGGGTCCTGGTGCCGATGACACGGGAGACACCTATGGCTTTCCCGAGGAATTCTTGGTAGCTAAGGCTTCGCGACTCAGTATCCCGTACAAAGACCCGGGTAGGGTGGCTCGTGGCACAGCCTAGGAGCATATCCAGGGGCGTCCCGGGATACCAAGCACTACTCGCCAAGCACTGCTTCCCGATTGGTACTGTCACGTCCCTGGATAGGCAGCAATAAACCCCGAGGGCCACTCGCTACGTGCACCTATAGGAAACGAGTCCAGGGGGCCATAACGCCCTGCAACGAGCTAATAAGGGGAACGGAGACAAGTACTCCCCCGAGAAGAGGGGCAAGGGAAGCGTAGGCATGGGCGAGGTACTCGCCGCGACCCCTACGATGCCGAGGCTAATCCCCTATGCTGCCGCCGGGGACCTGGCTTACGGCGGTAAGCTCCACGGCCTACTAGCTGGCAGCCTCTACGCTGGGACACTGGAGGCGCCCTGGACCTGCGTATCGCTGTGCACAGAGTACAAGCTGCCAACACGGTGCAGTGGTGTGGGCCGCGCCGAGCTCTACTACATCGAGCCACAGCTACTCCACGTGCTCGACCAGCGACTAGACGGCCTAGGAGCCGAGCGGAGAACCATAATCCTCCGACACGGCGAGCTAGTAATCCACGCTGAGACACATCTAGCCACGGGCTGCCGCATAGTAAACAACGATAATGACTGGGTGAGGCTACTCCTAGTCCTCCCACCACAAGCACCTCCACCCGCTACGCCAATGGCGGTCTACACAGCAGTCATAGAGGCCCTGGGGCCCTGCCCGGATCAGCAAGCATTCTGCAAAAACCCGGCAGCATCAACAGAGGCTGCGATAGCAGACATACTAGTATCAACAAGCATGCTCGACTCGTGGCTAGAAAGCCTAAACGCACAACTCCTACCAGCACCCGCGAGACTAAGCCCCAACAACCTAACAATTTACACACATATACCGCTAAGGAAGAGAACATAAGCCTCAAAAGCAAGCCGTACAAGCCACCTTAGTAAAAATCCACGATGAACAAAAGGCCTAAAGCGCTAAACGAAACAAGCCACACCGAGCCCATACTTATTCTTAAGACCCTTGGCAACAAAAAGCAATCCATGCGCCATTATACCGGGTTCTGATCGTACACCGTAATCATGTTTACTCTCTGCACTTAAACAACTGGATCAGCTCCTTTAGCTCCTTTTCATCAAGGACATAGTAGGCCCTAACTCCCACCCTCTTAGCATTATGTGCCTGCACCTTGTCGCTCGTTGCAAGCGGCGCCCTTATCGCCTCCGCTAATCCAATATAGTAGGCATCCGCACCCCTCGAACCAGTAGCTAGAGCTATCTTGACCGCTCTCTCAAAGTACAGATCATCCCCAAATGATACTAATCTCCTCCTCAAGCCTATTGACAACCTCTTCAACAAGACTAGGAGCCAGAAACCTCACAAGAACACCAGCAACCTCGACTAAGA
>JALVKZ010000314.1 GCA_027033675.1 Pyrodictiaceae archaeon
TGTAGGCGTAGGTAAAAGACCTAGGGAGGTATCCTTCCTGCTAGTAAACCGTGCATCAATGCTTGCACAACCATTTTACATGATAGCGTATACACTTTACGCGGTGTCAATATACTATAGTCATTTGCCTCTCGGAGATAGAAGAATCTATAGTTTACCCCTGGTAGCATTGGTTTATATTGATTACAATATAGCCGCGCTTGTGCTTCTAGCCCTAGCAGGCTATATGGTTTATGAGCGTGGTTCCACTCGTCTGCGCTGGTTACTCTTCTACTGTTTACTAGCTACAAGCCATGTATTAGCAATAATGGCTCTGGAGGCTATAAGCACTATTATACTCTCTATATCAATGTCTCTTAGAGCGATGGCCCCCTTGTTGCTCCTTGTTTATGCTATTAAGCGATAGATTAGGATAATGCGTCATTGTGTTGTAATGTAATAATGTAAGTGTAACAGTGATGGAGCCATGACGAGGAGAAAATATCGAAGCCAGGCTGGCATAATACTTGATATTCTCGAAGCATTAGAGCGTAATGGTCCACTTAATATTACGAAATTAATGTACTATGCTAACCTACCTTATGACAGGTTGCGAGAAACTCTCTCCAAGCTATTAGAACAAGAACTCGTTGAGGAGTGCGATAAGTCTAAGTATTGTATAACATTAGAGGGCCGGAGGGCTCTCAGCAAGCTGCGTGAGGTAAGGGGGCTTCTTGAGAGCCTTGGTTATAAACTCTAAGTATTGTCTAGTTGCTCGCCCCCCTTGATTTCGTTAAAATAACTCTTGCGATGTCATCGGCTATGCGCTCAACTATAGATGCGCTAGTCTCTTCTAGAACGCTTAGTAAGATTGTCCATATCTCCTCAGCTACATAATTGATTATTTGTGTCTTAGTCTTTTCGTCTACTAGGCTAAGTAGCCTACACAGCGAGAATGGGCTTGGTGCTAGCTCGTCATGCGTATATCTTGAGACCGCTGATATGCTTACTCCCATTAATTCAGCTACGTCTTTTGTTGCGTAGCCATTATTAAGTACTATTAATATGATGTTTCTCCTAGCTCTTTTTGGAAGTAGCTCTATAGCCTCGCATAAGGCGGCTTGGTCCCCAACAACCATCTCATTGTTCCCTCTTTATTTGCCCCCTATTCCTCGCCGGTTCTAGAGTGGAGCGATCCTGTTTATCAAGATGTTCGCTGCTCTGGTTCTCTGTTCTGCGTTTTTTGTGAGCTTATAGCCTCGTAGCAGTTCTCTTATCTCGGAGACATCTATGCCTATGGTTTCTCTTACCTTTTTAATTCTCAGAATGCCGCCTACTAGCTGTGTTAAGTTTGATGGATTTGTTGATATCGTTGCGGCCTCGAAGTCTATTATGTAGGGCTCATTGGTTCCCTTCTCTACTAGGACCTGGTTGTGCGGCCTAGCTAGCTCGTTGTGGCTTATACCGATGAGGTCTAGTAGATAGGCCTTTGTTAGTAATCTTCTAAGCATGTATCTTAGCTCTAGGGGGTTGGCCTGCTCGGCGTAGTCTATTAGGGGGATTGAGTCCAAGTACTGCATCGCTATGAAGAGGTGATCATAGTGGTAAGGTCTCGGGGATATATTGAGCCTTGAGGCTACTAGGAGTATTGCGGCTTCGTGGAGTAGTGTATGTCTCCGCGAGCCAGGCCTCAAGGCCTTAACAGCTACTTCCTTATCACCTATTCTTGCCAAAAATACTATGCTTGCCCAGCCCTTGCCAAGTACCTTGTAGTACTTGTTTATAGTTATGGGGCCCTTGTTGACGAAGTATATTATACCGCTCCTTAGCAGGGCCCCTACCAGTTTGTCACAGGTTTCAGACATTGGGTCCGGATAACATATCGCGTCCCTTGCTCTCTCTATTGGTATGAGTTTATCCATTGAGGTCTTTTTGTTATGAATTTCTCTAGCCATTGGAGCTCATCCCTATGAAGGGAGTCTAGAAGGTCTAGGAGCATTGATACCTTGATACGGTATTTTCGGGCCGAGCTTGGAAGCCACTGGTTCATTGTCTCCCTTATGGCATCTAATGCATCAGTGTACCTTCTTTCCCTGATAACAGCGAGTCTGCCTGATTCATCTATCCAGGGCCCTATAGAGCCGCTTGCCAAGTGCTTCTCTAGGAACTTGGTTGTGTTTTCCTTGTTCCATGTAGGTGGCCCGTGGTGTAGCTTATACCTAGGTATTATTCTCTTCTCGAGTTCTAATGCTATGAGTGCTCTTGTGCTATCCTTGTTTACATACACGCTGTGGTCAAGTACTCTGAAATCATTTATCTCGAGCACTCTTTTTACCAAGCGTGCTACACGGCGAGCAACTCCCCAGAAGTTATCCGGGGGCTCCGGCTCACTAGAGGAGATTGTTAACAATACTATATTTTCTAGCCTGTTGGCTGTTTTAGCCACTATTTCTCCAGGACTTTGAATTAGATGTTCTCCTCTGCCTACGTGGAAGAAGTTGATAGACGGTTTTTCCAAGTAGAGTCTTGCCGCCAGTATAAATGTTGCAAATGATTTATACGATAAAGCAGCAGCTACATTGCGGCCGGGATCAACAGGGTCCACTACTATTAATGGAGCATCCTGGTACACCTTTCTAAGCTTATCAATATACTCTCTCTTTACCTCGTTGAGGGTTATTATGAGTCGGGGTCTCCAATTCTCGCTAGCCTCTACTAGGAGGTCATGGAAGCATCTATACTTTATCACTAGGAGCTCTGCAAGGTAGCCGGAGAATCCTTGAACAGCTATCTCTGCACCATACACCTCTACGCCTTTCAGAAACGACTTCAATAGTCGTATTTCGTTTCTCTGCTCCGGCGTCGTATGTGATAGTACGTATCTTCGATGAAAGGGTGTCCGGTCAACAGGTGTCAAGGGCGTAGAAGGGTCATCGACTCGGCATCCAGGTACAATCTCTACCCATACGTTGCCCAAGAATATGCGTAGATATGGGTGCTGGGCATACCTGCGCTGAACTATGTAGCCTTTTTCTCGTAGCCATTTCTCGAGCTTGTCTATAAGTCCTTGCTCTATTGTGTTGAGACAATTCTCTCGCGGTAATAGTATGAATAGGTCTAGGTCAACGTCTCCACGTAGCCAGGTATCTTTGGCATAGCTTCCCTCAATAGTTATGAGCGCGTCTATACTAACCTCTTTAAGGAACTTGCTTATAAGAGAACGTGCTTTCTCCGATACGGAGCTGAGAAGCTCTCTATCGTTTCTTGTCGGCACTATGTTTCTTAATACCTCTAGTTCTATCTCGTTATGCTCACACTCCATATCGATGACCTGCCTTTCTCCTTGGTGCCACGTTTCTTCTAGCGGTAAGCTCTATTAATGAGTTGAATAACAGATAGTACCTCAATGGCGGTGAAGAGGGCTGGTATTGCTGAGAGTCCCCGTTACTGATGATGGACACCAGCTCTGAGCCGCCCTTCTTCTGCAAACCTATATTAACGCGTGACAACGAGGAATCAAGGATTACTAGGAACTCTACAAGCCAATCATGGTCGCGTAATGGGTGAGGGACGTGGAGGCCCTAGAGGAGAGAGCACGGAAAATAATATCTATTCTCGAATCCAGAATAAGTGAAATAAGAGATAGCGAGATAAGGAAGATTACTAAGGAGCTTCTGGAGAACCCTGTGATAACTTTCACTAAGGTAGAGCCACGCATAAGCTTTATAGAGAGCCCCGCTGCCCCAAAGAAGCACCATGCGTATCCTGGAGGATTGCTTGACCACACTCTGGGTGTTACCGAGATATCCGAGAAATTAATGGAGGTATATAGTGGTATATACGGGGCAAGCATTGATAGGGATATAGTAATTGCAGCAGCAATACTCCACGACCTATTCAAGTACTATCAATACGAACGGGACCCTCTAACGGGTGGGTATAGGCCTCGCTCAGACTGGTACTTTAGCCACGACTTCGCCATGGTGGCAGAGCTTTCGTCGCGTGGTGCACCTGAGCGACTTATTAGAGCAGTAGCAGAGGTTCACGGCACCGTTCCCTTTACGATGATCGAGTCACAGATAGTTCACCAAGCCGATTCAACAGACTCAGAAATGATAGCAAAGATACAGGATATTATATGGAGAGTGTGTCTCGACATAGAGCTGGAAATCCCTGATACAAAGGCGATAAAAGTATTCAATGAGGCACTAAAAAGGCTCCCCATTTTCGAGTACGCGAAAATATACTACGCAAAGGGCCGCGATGCACTAAGAGAGTTTATAGAACAGATACTGGGCCTTAGATAATTATCCTGAAGCAGTGTGAGGAGGCCGACATAAACGTACACCCCTGCTTCTCTGCAAGGGGGTGGATGAAGAAGGGTCGATTTACCGACGTAGATAACGATATCGGTTATAGAACTACTCAGCCGATGAAGATCCGTCGGACGTCAATGAGCCATAGAGGCGATGAAATATCCCCTGGCTCCTCTGAGGCACAACGTGGTCAAAAAGGTATCAGGCGGGTCCAGCTTCATCACGTAGCTACTCAGTTGACCGATAACCTTCTTCATCCAAGCCAGGGATAATGATGAATAGCAAACCATCCGACCGGGCACGGCCCCGGGGTGAGGACGAGCTCTCTCACTGAGTTATACTAGTCCCTTAATAGTACTTGTAAGACCTTTACTGCTCCACGCGGAAGAGATAGTAGTAGCTTTACAGCCGACTTGAGATCAAGCTCACCAAGCCCTATTGATGTAAATAAACTAGTTGGTAGCGATTCTAGTACAGCCGCACGGGTGCTAGGTCTGCTCTCAATAATTCTTTGTAAGAGCTTTCTCTGCCTATTAATCCAGGTAACTACGTTAGTAATTGTCTTTAAAGGATCAGTGCCTTTCTCTATCTTATTAAAGAGCGCGAATGCAGAGGCAATGCTTGGTCTTATTCCTTCACCGGTTATAGGGTATACGAATCCGGCTGCTTCGCCTATTACTGGGAACTCGTCTCGGACAAAGAGCGAGGTATTCACGCCGCCTATGTTTATTCTCGCGCCTTTTATAGGAGATAATGGCTCTGAGTCTCTGAAGCGCTTCTTCACAAAAATTATTAGTCTTTTCTTGAACTCCTCGAAGGAGCCATAACCTCCTACACCGATATCTGCTACATGTGTGTCTCGTGGGAAGACCCAGTAGTAGCCGACGAGGTTACCATCAAACCATATCTCTATGATGTCTGTGTCAATGGGTCTTTTTACTTTAACTATTTGTTGCACGGCGTTTATGTAGTCGGTGCCTAGTCTTGGCGCACCAATGCTCCCTACGGCGATAATAGTGGAACGGGGATCCTTGTAGTCGTCTTTTCTTAGCGGTCTCAGCGATGATTTGTTCAATATTATAGGCTTTTTTACTAACTCGGCTGACTCTATTAAGTAGTTCAGAAGCCCTGGTTTATCAACTATATAGCCCCATAGCTCTCCTCTTTCCTCTCTAACTATTTTCTCGTCAAGGAATATTCTAAAGCCTCTTATCTCTGTAAGGATATATTCTCTTGGTATGTTAATGTATTTCTCTATCTGAAGTGGTACAGCCCATCCGCATGGCTTAGCACCAGGTGCATGCAAGTCGTAGACTCTGACACGGTAACCCCTACTAGAGGCATAGTAAGTAAAGGCTGCACCAGCAGGCCCTGCCCCTATAACTATGAAATCATGGCCGGACATGTAGGCCCAGCCTCGTAGGGGAGAAATTATTGGCATTAGCCTAGGTTTGAGCTTATAGCATCAGTATCAATATTCCCTAACATCGCGTTCACGATTAACTCAGGAAGCATCCTTATAGCTGAACCTCTTTCACCAAACGTTTTATCAAGCAATACGTGCGTGCGCATGAGCATATTCTTTATAAATGACAAGGCTTTCTCGGGACCTTTACCGTTTAGCCAGCGACGGAAGAGTCTTAGTCCTGGCTCGTTTCTCTTCATAGGGTCATTGCTGTCCTTTATATCGTCGGCTACTTGATACATTATTCCGATGTTCTCACCTATCTCTGATACGGAGTCTATAATATCGTATGCCTTAGCCACAATTGCTCCTAGCTCGGCAGATAGCCTAAAGAGGGCTCCCGTCTTGAGCCGAACCATCTCTATGTAGAGTAGGGGGTCTATATGGTCTGCATCATAGAATGCGTCAATAACCTCTCCCCTGGATATGTCAAGCCAGGCTGCAACAGTACGCAGTAATGCGAGCGAGCCATATCTCTGATATACAATATTCTGTGCAAATGGAATGAGAATATTAGATACCATGACAGCCTTCTTTATACCAAAACTAACCCATGCAGCTTTTTTCCCTCTTCGAACAATGTCCTCATCTATTATATCGTCGAGAGCTAGGCTAGCCGCATGAACCAGCTCAACAGCTACCGCTGCATCCAAAGCGTCGTCCTCGTCTGCTCCAAGCGAGGAGGCAAACTCTACTACCAGGAATCCACGCAGGCGCTTACCCCCTAGAGCGATGTACTTTGCCACACTAATAGCCTCGGCTTCAGGAAGCTCCTTTAGCCTATCTTCAATGGCGGCGTCTATCCTCGTCTTTAGTTGCCGCCACCTCTCTAGTAGCTCAGCGTATGTCTCTACGCCGTTCTTATTGGTGAGCTGGGCCAATACTCATCCCTGCAACTGTGAGTTAGAGCACATAGTTCTCTCGTCTTAGGAGCTGGTTTCGCTCAATGTAGATAATTCTACCCAAGTTAAGCCCCTAGTCTTTCTCCCCTCACTCTTATACCCTTTCCCTGAGCTAACTAGTAGAGGGGGGACAGGAATGGGTAAAGCTAGGCTATCATTCCCGGATGCTAAATCATTCTACAACATACTCGACTCATTATCGAAAATAGTTGATGAGGTTAA
>JALVKZ010000315.1:0-467 GCA_027033675.1 Pyrodictiaceae archaeon
CGATGAAGCAAACAATTATAGAGAACTCGTAGAGAAGCTCGTACAAGAAAACATACTACAATACGGCGACCCAAGATACATAGGGATCTACAACTGGAACAAGGAGTGCAACACAGGCTGCCACCACGGCTGCGGCGGAGGAGGCATAGGCATCCCCAGCGTCATCGCGCCAGCTAACCGGGTCACCAGAGCAGCCATACTCAAACTACTCCACGAAACACACAAGGCCAAGCCAGAGGAAACCCATAGAGATGAAGAAAACGAGAAGAAGCGGGAAGAATCTCGCCAAAGACTCGGGGAAATGTATAACCGCGTTGTTAAACAACTTGAGGCACTATGTACATAGCGTTTTCCACGAATAAACTTTTCGTGATAAAGATGTTATTAAGAGATGCGTCTTATAATACATTTCTGGCAATATTAGTATTAGTGATATGTTATGAAGGTTTCTTCCTAACCTTGGATTG
>JALVKZ010000315.1:477-2322 GCA_027033675.1 Pyrodictiaceae archaeon
CACCACGGCTGCGGCGGAGGAGGCATAGGCATCCCCAGCGTCATCGCGCCAGCTAACCGGGTCACCAGAGCAGCCATACTTAAGCTACTCCACGAAACACACAAGGCCAAGCCAGAGGAAACCCATAGAGATGAAGAAAACGAGAAGAAGCGGGAAGAATCTCGCCAAAGACTCGGGGAAATGTATAACCGCGTTGTTAAACAACTTGAGGCACTATGTACATAGCGTTTTCCACGAATAAACTTTTCGTGATAAAGATGTTATGAAGAGATGCGTCTTATAATACATTTCTGGCAATATTAGTATTAGTGATATGTTATGAAGGTTTCTTCCTAACCTTGGATTGGGATACGATGGTGTATAAACACCCTCTGTTGTGAGAATAGTGGAGTGGGAGAAGGGGGTGCACCGGTCAGTTAGCAGAAAGGTGCTGGAGGTCATTAGGAGGGTTATTTTAGAGGAGGCCGAGAAGCTGGGAGTAAGTGTCGAGAGGATCGTTCTCTTTGGTAGCCGCGCAAGAGGGGATTACCGCGAGGACAGCGATTACGACATACTAGTAGTTGTGAGAAACAAGCTTAGTAGGAAGGTAAAGATCGATTTATCGGTGAACATAAGTTCTAGGCTAATTGATGAGATTCACGCACCAGTGGATGTCATTGTGGTCTCGGAGACTTCTTGGAGAAAGTATCGCTCAGCTCCAGGCACGGTACTATATTCTGCTGGCAAGGAAGGTGTCTTGGTTGCTTAAAGACATTGTATGCAGATGGGTTGAGAAAGCTAGGAACGACCTAGAGATCGCCGAAATAATACTGGGGGAAGGGTTTCACGGCGAATCAGCCTTTCACAGCCAACAAGCAGCCGAGAAAGCGTTGAAGGCTCTCCTAGTGGCTCTCAATATGCAGCCACCTAGAAGCCATAATATACATCTCCTACTTAGACTCCTAGAGGAAAAGGGTCTAGATACTGCGGTGCCTAGGAGGATAAGGGCTGAGAAACTGACAGTATACGCTGTAGAGGCTAGATACCCGGATCTAGGCGAGGAGCCCTCAGCCGAGGAAGCAGCGGAGGCGTT
This sequence comes from Pyrodictiaceae archaeon, assembly GCA_027033675.1. Taxonomy (GTDB): domain Archaea; phylum Thermoproteota; class Thermoprotei_A; order Sulfolobales; family Pyrodictiaceae; genus Pyrofollis. The sequence continues at coordinate 1,550 of JALVKZ010000315.1, forward strand.
AAGTCTAGCAAAGCAGGTCGTGGAGTGGGCTAGGGAGAAGCTAAAGGAAATGAGAATAGAATGCTAATAGGATATCACTTATCCCTCCTAGAGATTATTAAACTAGCCCCTGACGCTACACAGCTTAGTCATAGTATTTTAAGTGACTACTAGAACCACCGAGAAGCATACCTAGACGAGGCCGTAAATGGAATGAGTTCGTCAGGGACTCGTTACAGCCTGCTCCCAGTGCTCAAGGACGCCTACACGCTTACCAGGTATGGCCACTTGGAATACGACTATGAGCTTGCCTCCGAGCTCGTCTCGGTAGCGAAGAAGCTGTGGAGCCTCCTCGAGGAGGTGGAGAGGCTTGCAACTAACATGGGAGAAGCTAGCATTGGAGAGGCTTAGGCTTCTACGCGAGTGGAGACGCTACGCAAGATACGTAGTCGAGGCCGTGAAGAGGATTGCGCCAAGTGCACGCGTATACCTCATAGGAAGCGTGGCCGAGGGAACCTATACCGCGCTAAGCGACGTCGATATCCTAGTAATACTCCCGGGGAGACACAGTAGCCGAGACCTCATCGAGACCTCCATAAGGATATGGGAAGAGGCATTCAGGCTCGGACTACCCTGGGACTACCCAATAAACCTCACAGTAGTTGACGAAGACAGGGCAAAGCTCTTCCTGAGAACAGCAAGGAGGCTCGAGAAGCTATACTAGTTAAGTAAGGACACCGAGGAAAACATGAAAAGATAACGCGAAGGAGACCAGGAGCCCTAGGCAATAGGCG
>JALVKZ010000316.1 GCA_027033675.1 Pyrodictiaceae archaeon
TATCTATCTCTCTATCTATCTGTCGGTCAGAGAGTTATTTTTACGTGGGTATTAGTTTGGTGGTTAAATATTCATGAACAGTATTAGAAGGAAATAGGAGTAGGACGGGGTGTGCTAATAATTGGTTAGAATGCCGATATAGACGGTGTTTAGGGCGTGCCCGCTGTCGGCGAGGAGTGGGATTTCATAATACTCTTGTTAAAGACGATAGCTAGGGAAGGCCCGTTGAACCAGACCAGGCTAGCACAGCTCACGGGTACTAACAAGAACAAGATAGGCCGCTACGTGGAAGCATTGAGAGTAAGGGGTCTCATCGAGAAGCGTGTTGATCCGGGCCCGCCCAGGCAAACCCTAATAGAGCTAACCGAGCAAGGAAAATGCATACTCTCATGCCTGGTTCAGGGGTAAAGCCCTAGATATGGTTGAAAGGTTCCGTCCTAGCGAAGCCTTCCTAGCCATATTCTCTGACTCGGGCTTCACGGAAAGAGCCATAAAATATGTTAGAAGATGGGGCGTCTACGAGCACCCCATTAAGCTCTTCGAGAAGAGAGGTAGGAAGTTTGTGCTCGTCGCGGAGACCGACGAGGAATATCTATGATGGTCTCAGTGATCCTATCTTTTCCTGCGGGCCTGTCTGTCGTGTTTAGCTTGTGTACCATTGTATTAGTTGTTTGAGCTCGGCGTAGCTGACGACGTGTATGGCTGGCTTGACTAGTTGGCTTTGCAGGGGTTCTATGCAGGGTGTTTCTAGTATAGCGTTCTTGAGGTCTTGGTCTAGCTTGTCTGTGGCCTGCTTGACTTGCTTGTCGTCTGAGGCGAGTATCATCGGCTTGGGCCTATAGTGTCCGTTCCTGGTCTTTATGAGCCCGTACTTGGCATACGCCGTGGATGCTTCTAGAATCATCATCTTGTCTTCCCTGTCCCAGTCCACGGTGTTGTACCAGCTCTCAGCCAGTTTCTCGTGGAAGCTTCTCCTGCAATCATCTAGGTTTCTGGTTTGAGGTAGGCTTACTAGCTCGATGAGAGGTCTAGGCCCTTGCACGGCTTCTACGAGTTCCATGGCAACGGTGTTTCTGTCATCATCGCTTAGCTGGAAGCCTAGGGTTTCGGCCGCGCCTTCCGCTATTAGCATTATGGTTTTCATGAGTTGGAGAGTACCGGTTGAGAAGGCTATTACTCCCCTCTCCATGAATAGCCTCAGGGCTGATTTACGCCCCTTCGGGTCTCTATGGTGATGGCTTATACTGTAGGCTACTTTGACTAGAGCATTAGCGTCTAGGAAGACCTGGGGGTATGTTGCATTAGATGTCAACTAGGAGCCCCTTCTCCCGGAGCTTTCTGGCTTCTTCACGGGCTTTGAGGAGTCGGACCACGCTTGCATTGAATACTAGTGCCTTGGCGAGATCGTCCTTTATTCCTAGGAGCCTGTTAGTTAGGCGTTCAAGCTCCTTTGGAGTGTAGCTGGCGTACCTGGCTACATAGTCTAGGATGCGGGCTAGATCGCCCGGTAGCTGTATCGGGGCGGTCTCGTGCACCTCGTATTCTCCGTCCAGCTTCTCTACAAGTCCTTTCTCTATTAGCCTCTCCACGATCTCGTATACGTCTCTGCTGTGGACCCCGCGGAAGTATACGCGGTAGTCTGCTTCTATCCTCGGGAAGGTTTTGAGCCCGACTAGCTCGCCCTTCTCATTGAATTCCCCATGGGCCACTAGGAAGACTAGTTTCTCTAGCGCAAGCTTGTCGATTGTACCTCTGGCTTCCTTCATCTTCGTCATTAGCTTTAACACTATTGCTTCCTCAAGTGTTAACTCCACAATAGCCCATCACCAGTGGTCCTATTCCTCGTTATAGCTAGGTATTTGCGGGGGGTTATGAGTGTTTGATAAGGAGTTCTCATAGATGTTAGCGTCTTCTCTTAGCTTGCCCGAGCAGGTCTAGGCCCCTGATGCCGAGCTCCCGCTCGATTTCTGGCCATGCCAGCGTGAGCAATGCTGTCACGAGGAAGCTTAGAAATACTAGCATGTTCGCGGTTACCGTGAAGGCGGGGTAGTAGCCGTAGCCCTTGTAGTACCTGTACACTGTGAAGACCGGGATATCTATGTGTAGTATATAGAATACGCCTGCGAGTATCTTGCCCCAGACCAGGGCCAAGAGGAATGCGCCCCTGAGCCCGTAGTTCCTCGAGTAGTATAGGAGTACGGCTAGCATTGAGAGGAGCCCTACGAGCCAGGCAGCCTGGGGAGAAATGCTGGACACGGTTCATCCCCTCTTAGAGGGTCGCCGCTTGCTAGGCCTGTGGCCCTTATGCCTAGC
>JALVKZ010000317.1 GCA_027033675.1 Pyrodictiaceae archaeon
TCAAGCTGTCGGGGGCTAAGACGGACAACAGAGGCAAGCTCTTCCAGCGTCATTTCATAACGAGGTGATGAACCAAGAGCAACAAGAGCCTCGTATAAGTAAATATGTCTTGTCAAGTTTGATAGTACATCATATACAGACACGTGTTGTGTGCCTCTAGATACTGGCCTAGGACTAGGAGCAGCAAGACTAACTAGCATGCGGTAAAGATTAAGGCCGCGCTCAGTAAGTCTATAATACCCTTTACTCTCCTCCACAAGGCCCTTAAGCCTCATCTTCCTAAGCGCATCAAGAATAGCTTTCCGAGGCTGGCCCAAAGTAGCTGAGAGCACATCAACGCTAACTCCTCTTTCACCAATGGCTAATAATAGTCTTATTTGGAGCCAGCCCCGTGCGAGATCAATAACAGAGTCTATCTCACGAAGTAGGTCTATACGGTCAAGCACAACTCGATTAATAAGAGGCTCTGCGACGGCAGCCGCTCTCGCGGACAAAAATCGTTTCCCTAGTATATACTAGATTTAGTGATGTTATACGCAAATAAAGATAAACGTTCGCCGAGCAAGAGAAACAGTAGCGCAAAAAATATAAGTAAGCATATTCGCCGAGCGGGCGACACCAAGACGTAGTGTTAAAAGGAACAATAGCCTGTCAGGAGACATGGCCAAAAACAAAGGTGTGGATCCCAGAGGGTGAACCCCCTATGGCAGGCCTAAGAGGTATAGTAGGCATAGAAGCAGCAATAGTACTAATAGCATTCGTACTAGTAGCAAGCGCGCTAGCCTTCGTAGCAATCAACATGGGTATGTTCTCAGCACAGAAAAGCAAAGAAGTAATGGCAAAAGCATACGACACTGCAACAAGAGCACTAGAGGTGGCTGGCGACCCACTAGCACATGTACAAAACCCTGGAGATAAGAATGCCTATGTAGATGGCGTCGTTATACCTATTAAACTAGTAGCTGGCGCTGCTCCTGTTGACCTAAATAAGACAGTAGTGACATTAATACTAACTAACAGTACAAAGTCATTAATGGTGTCAAACGCGCTTGTGAACATAAGCGGTTACTCGTACACAGTCACTAACGTAACGGACGTAATAGTAAATCAGTTAAGTAAGGTCGGAAACGCTACATGGGTATATGCTATAAATAATACTGCAGGTAGTAAAACGCTCTTAGAGCCGGGAGAGGTTGCACTACTAGTTATAAAGACTCATCTCGACTCGTACGGATGGATACAAGTAGAGATCAAGCCACCAGTAGGTGCACCTCTAGTAGTAAGATACTCAATACCGCCAACATTAACAAGCGATTGGATAGATCTAATACTTGGTCAGTAACTTGAAAGTCAGGGGAATACATGATGCAAACCCTTTTTTTAAGAAAAAACTCTTGTTGCATCCTTAGAGCAGTTATATCTGAAGAAGCTGTAATACTTATAGCATTCCTTGTAACAGTTGTATCCTTTTTCGGTTTATTTGTTTTCTTTGTGCAAAATTATAAAAATAATCACGTAGCTATACATAAGGAGCAGGTCAAACTACTAGATGCAAAGGGATTATTATTTGATAATAAAGTATATAAATTAATTATTGATATAAAAAGCGAGAAATCAAGAGAAATTTCTAGAATAGATTTACTCCTAGCAACTTACTCGGTTGAATGCAGCCATAGAGAATTCATAAAGATTAGCGATGATATTTATGGATGTGTTTCACCTTTAAACTTTAAATCAGCTAGGATAACATACAATGGTAGCTTGTATTCTTTCTATGTCTATGTAGATGAGGATGGTGAGCTCACATTACTGGAGAAAATTAGCCAAGGAAGCGTAGTTCAGCAGGTGCTCTTCAAAAGTTTAGCTCCCTGTTCCGAAATGACACAGCGCTCGCTGTGTTGCTTCGTAAAAGAAATAATCAATGGCAATAACCCTCTATACCACTATGTTATTAGCAGGCCTATAATAGCCTTGCAGAAACTAAGTGATAATGCATATAGAATATATGTGTTAATGTATCCTATTCAGCTTAATTATATTAAATCAATTAGTATTAAAATATATTATAATAATGAAAAAACTGTTATTATTCTTAAACAATATAAACGTGTAAATGACATTATTAAAATGGTGGTAAATAATGGATAAGGCTAGGCTCGTAATAGCAATATATACGATAATCGGTCTACTATTAGTGATTCTTGGTGCACTATTGACGCTAGAAACCATTACTGGCGCTCTAGGCTTAAGAGAAACAATGATGTATATTGTCGTAAGCCTTGCCATATTTATGGTGTTTCTTGGCT
>JALVKZ010000318.1:0-3450 GCA_027033675.1 Pyrodictiaceae archaeon
TATAGGCTCTTTAGCGAACTCATCTGCTGCAACCATGTAGGCATAGTAGGAGGCTAGTACTGTCCCAGCTAGTATCGAGAGCTGGACTCCATAGAAGCTGTAGAGCGTGTGGTTGCCAGCGAGGTAGACTGCTACATAACCGCCTACTGCTGATAGATACATCGCCGCTACACCAGCTGCCCACGCCCCCCACCTAGGGAGCCTAGCCCTACAAGCTGCAATGAGTAAGCCAGGGAGCCCAAATAACGATAATACTAGGGCTGGCAGGGTCACTGCTGGATGGGCTGCTGCTTCTAAGAAGGGCTTATCACCAACATAGTATAGCACGAAGACATCCCGGCCAAGCAATAAGCCGATGGGGGTAGTGGATGGGGGGCCGCCGGAGGGACGGCTAGTAGTGTGCCACTTAAGCGCTCCTATTATCTCGTTGACAACCCAGCCTGGACTATATCTTAGCGCAAAAGGTGCCCAGAAAGCAGCAACTACTACTATGGGGATTAGTAGTTCTAACAGCATTTTCTTCAGGGACCCGCCTCGAAGCTTCTCGTACAACAGGAGCCCGGGGAGCGGGAATAGCCCAGTATACTTAGCCGAAGCTGCTAGCCCGATTACCGTGGCCGATAAAAGGCCTCGGTTATAGGCCATGAGTGCTGCCGCTAAAGCGTCAAGACTAGCAGCATAGATGTCCAGCATAGCTACTGCGCTCATAGATTGCACTGCCTTATCCATATACACCACGAATAACGGTACAATGATCGCTACCAGGGCTGCTTTACGCCACTCTAGTAGAGAGCGATAAACTATTAGCACTATTGATAATAATCCCAGCGACCCCATAACGAAACTAGCGATGCGGAAGACGCTGAAGCGGAAACCATAGTGCCAGGCAAGCAGGCCTAAGACATACTTAACGAGCGGCGGGTGCTCGGTGTTAAGGTAGGTGTTCACGTTCTCGGCGTCAGGCAGTATTCCTGGGAAGACGTCAGTGACGCAACTAGTATTGCCTTCATTGACTGCTTTGCTAAGATATTTCATACCTTGAGTCTCGTTAAGAGGTACTAGAATAGTGAATGCATCTATCTTGTCATAGTCCACTTTGTCTACTAGGGCTAAGGGGGCGTACTTTATAACCTCACTAAGTGCTCCATCAACGCCGCAGCTAGAGTTATAGACTACCGTGTATTCTGCATAAGTAGAATTAATTCTCGGGACTATAGTGAGTCCTAGGACTTTCCTAGCAACGTTTATTCCGGAGGAAATGTACCAGCATTCGTCGCTTATATAGTCGTTTATCTTTATTGACTTGGCTAGGCCTAGCTCATAGAGGGCATAAACGCTGACAACATAAATAGCTATAATTATGAGTAATAGTAGCGGCTTCCCCCCTCTAATCATGCAGTAAATACCCTATAGCCCTAGCTAGGATACGCAACTAATTATGCCTTCCACCTAATGGGGACACGTATGTAGCAGCTTCACTCCGTAAGAAGAGCGAGGATCAAGGGACCTGGCTCCTAGCCCCGCCGGGATAAACATGACTGTAATTATTTTAATTAGCTAGATTCGCGTCCCTTAGGCTTCTGCTCTGTTAGGCTTTTCTCTTGCTTGCCATAGCGGCTCCATAGTATAGAGCCATTATTGTTAACTATGTAGAGTACTCTATGCAGGGGGATAATGGTCCCGTCTACGAGTATTAGTCTATCAACAGCGACTCGCTCAATATCCTCAAAGCTTATCTTCTTGGTACCAGAGGCTGTTCCTCTCTCAGCTATTACTACGTAGCCTTTCGTCCCTTTGTGGAAGTGACTTGCAACAGCCTCGTGTATAGCGCCTCTCCGCTTCCTCATTTTCCTACTACCTTGTTATTTTAGATGCCTCTTACCCTACCTAATATAGTGATTAGAGGTGTGCTTGTCTTGGCGCCTCGTGGCTACATCGATGCAGGCACGAAATGGTATTATATTCTCCATCCTCGCCCAGTGTACATCATTCTCGCCGAGCATGCTGGGAGTGCAAACTTCATGGCCGCTTCCTGGGTTATGCCTTTTAGCGAGGAGCCTCCGAGGATCGTGGCTGCGCTCGAGAAAGAGGCCTACACCACAGAGCTTATCAAGGAGTCGGCTATCTTCACGGTCAATGTTCTTGGAGTCGAGCACATTGACTTCATCTATGGGGCTGGGACTATTAGTGGCCGGGAGGTGGATAAGCTCAGCATTCTCGGCGCCGAGGTTTCCCGGGACACTATTACCGGGGCTCCTAGGCTCACGAAGCCGCGGCCAATAGGAGTAGTAGAGGCCAAGATACATAGGCTGCTAGATGAGCTGGCAGGCGATGTTTACCTAGTGGTAGCTGATGTGGTCGCCGCCTATGCCGATGAATCCTTGTTCAATACACGCTATGGCTGGGAGATACGTAAGGCGAAGATAGCCATGCATAGTGCTGGTAGGGCCTTTACGACGAACAACGGGCTCTACGTCGCAAGGAGGAAGAGGAGTTAAACACACGCTTATAACGGGGCCAGGGCTTCGTAGCCTATATCCTAGGAGAATAGTTTTCGGAGAACCAAGGAGACGGGGTGCACTAAAATGGTGGTCAATATTCGTCTCGAGAAGATAAGTGACTATGAGTGGATGATACCCAAAGGAGCTAAGGGCTGCATGAGGGTCCCCGCTATAATATTTGCTGACGAGTTCCTCCTCGAGAAGATGAAGGGTGACTTAACGCTCGTACAGGCTGCTAACGTTGCTTGCCTTCACGGCATCCAGAAGTACAGCATCGTTATGCCTGACGGGCATCAGGGCTACGGATTCCCCATAGGCGGAGTAGCAGCAATGAGCATAGATGAGGATGGCGTGATTAGCCCCGGCGGCGTGGGCTACGACATTAACTGCGGTGTTAGGGTTATCCGCACTGATCTAGACATAAAGGATGTTAAGCCAAGACTACGCGAGCTAATAGACGAGCTGTTCCGGAACGTGCCAAGCGGGCTCGGTAGTACTGGCAAGGTTAGGGTGAGTATACAGGAGCTTGACCGCGTACTAAACGAGGGCGTTGAGTGGGCGGTCGAGAAGGGCTATGCGTGGCCAGAGGACCCGGAGCACATAGAGGAGCAGGGGAGCTGGAAGCTAGCAGATGCTAGTAAGGTTAGTAGGAGGGCTAAGCAGCGCGGTGCTGCACAGCTAGGCACCCTCGGTAGTGGCAACCATTTCCTCGAGGTACAGGTTGTAGACAAGATATATGACCCGGCGATAGCCAAGGCCATGGGAATTACTCATGAGGGCCAGATAACGGTTATGATCCATACTGGCAGCCGCGGTCTTGGCCACCAGGTTGCAAGCGACTACCTAATGATAATGGAGCGCGCTATGAGGAAGTACGGCATAAGGCCGCCAGATAGGGAGCTTGCAAGCGTGCCTTATAGTAGTAGGGAGGCACAGGACTACATACGAG
>JALVKZ010000318.1:3460-6802 GCA_027033675.1 Pyrodictiaceae archaeon
CTACTGGACCCGGGAGAGTTTCAAGAAGATCTTCCACCGCGACCCAGACCAGCTAGGAATGAGACTAGTCTACGACGTTGCCCACAACATTGCCAAGATAGAGGAGCACGACGTTGACGGGAAGAGGATGAAGCTAATAGTGCACCGCAAGGGAGCAACCAGGGCGTTCCCGCCAGGGCACCCAGAGATACCCAAGGACTACCAGTCAATAGGCCAGCCAGTCCTAATACCAGGAAGCATGGGTACAGCGAGCTACATACTCGTAGGCGTCCCGAGCGGGGCCAGGGCATGGTACACTGCACCACATGGAGCTGGGAGGTGGATGAGTAGAGCAGCGGCAAAAAGGACGAAGACATACTCACAGGTGGTGAGGGAGCTAGAAGCCAAGGGCATACTGATACGGGCAAGCGATAGAGCAACCGTTGTTGAAGAGATGCCGGAGGCCTACAAGGATGTTGACAGAGTAGCGTTCGTAGCCCAGAAGGTGGGTATAGCAAAGATAATTGTGAGGCTGAGACCAATAGCGGTGACAAAGGGCTGATACGTAGAGCAAAAGAACTTAGTCTCCCACCAGCCTTCCACAAGTGATCGTTTTTCTTATACCTTGTTCCTAAGGGGCTCTAGGCCTGTTCTTAACTTGAATCTGTGTTCGAGCGCCTCCACTATCTCGTTTACGGGTATGGCCGGGTCTACGAGGAAGACTTCTAGGAAGGGATTAACTTCTGCCTCTACTAGATGCCCTGCTAGTGCTTCATCCGGCTTCCTGGCAACAATTGCGTGCAGATGAGGCTTACACTCATTATTCTTACAGACCACGTTACCGTTGAGCGCAATTACCTCGAGCACATGGTTCTCAAGGGGCGTAACATCGACATAATGATACGTAGCTGAGGATGCCTCATATACTGCTAGCTTTGCTTTCGCAAATCCCCCTATAGCTGTAATCATTAAGAAGCTTGTTCTTGTCTCAAGTGCTAGGCTCGTTATCGTATCTGGTAGCTTTGCTCCCTTCTCTATTTTCGCGAAGAAGACTCGGGAGCTTGTAAGGGGTCTAAGAACGACCATGGCTAGGGCCTCCTCGGGGGATATCTATCGTTGTCGTGGCTTGTATGACTTATGCCGTTGCCTCTTGAGTAAACCTAAATAACCAGGGTATATCTAGGACCGATACATCGGCGAGCGATTAGAGGGTGAGCCTTGTCTAGCACCAGGCGGGGACTACTAGGAGGAGCCACCATATATAGGACCAACTTAGTAGCTTTAGTAATAATATCGTTTCTCATACCCTTGGGGTTTAGCGCCGCCAACCTAATAGTACCATATTACATCCTGGCATTGAAGGGCATACTCCAACAGCTACCCGAGCACGTAGGCTCACTACACGCCTACCGCGCCGCTGTCGAGATGGGAGTTCTCGTATCAGCGTTCATGGGGACAAGAGCTGCTCTTGCCGCTGTCTCGGGATGGCTTAGTGACCGCCTAGGCCGAAGAGCAATGATAGTCTCCGGAATGGTTCTCTACGCTATCCTCGGCATACTGTACGCCCTAACAACTAGTGTTTGGCAACTAATAGTTCTCCGAGCCGTACAAGGTGTGGCTTCTGCCCTAGTCTGGCCAGTTGCAGAGACCCTTATAGTTGAGAGTGTTAGGCCGGAGTTCCGAACCAGAGCTCTCAGCCTATACGTCATAGCTAGTAATGTCGGCAACATCGTTGGCCCGGTCATCGGCGGCGCTGCTTACGAGCTTAGTAGAAGACTATATGCCGGCCAAGGCGTTCTCACCGTGCTCCGCATGCCCTTCATAATAATAACTATTGCTACGCTGCCAGGCGTTTTCCTAGCCTTCCTAGTTAGGGAGACGCTTAAGACGAGCAGCGAAGTAGAGCATCGTGGGAAAACAGGCTTCCGTGGAGGATTATTCCAGCTACCAACGGCTGTGAAACGAGGCCTCTTAGCCTTCTATATCAATGGCTTAATGAATGGTATTGCCGTAGGCATAATGTCGAGCATTATGCTCGTATACGTCCTGGACTTTATAGCCAAGACTCCCACCAAGGTTGCATCGATAATGCTTATCGCCGGTACAGCTGGCCTAGTAGTGTCTTACCCTGCTGCCCACATAGCCGATAAGCTCGACGCGCTGGCACGTAAACGCGTTCTCGTCTTAATCTATCTCGTCGCGAGGCTCTTTCTAGCCATAATGGGACTGGTCAGGGGCTACTGGGAGTTCGTGGCAATAGCAGCTGTGCTCAACATAGCCATGAACATCTCTATACCCCTACTAAGAGCTATTCAGGCCGAGCTAGTGCCTGCCCGTCTACGCGGAAGAGTGTTTGGGCTCCAACAAGCATTCTTTAACACCGGTATGGTTATTGGCCCGCTAATAGGTGGCCCCCTATATAAGTATCTCTACGGTAAACATGTCGTCGGCATACCAGGAGTAGAAATAGTGTTCTTGCTCTCGGCTGCGCTAGGCCTTGTAGGTGTTGTGTTCCTTGCACAGCTCTATGACCCAGTAGCTGTTGAAGAGGCCTGGGAGAAAGAGGCTAATCTTCAAGAAGCTCTACGAGTTCATCGAGAACCTTGAGCCCACTACCAGTCAGCGGTAATAGGACGTCATGTACCCCTCTCTCCCTTAGCTCCTCCACAATCTTGTTTAGAGCCGCAAGCACTGTGGCCGATGTAGGCTCTACTATGAAGCCCCTCTCTAGTAGTTCCTTAAGCGCTCTTACTATTTCTTCGTCGTTTACGAGCACCACGTTACCTCTAGTCTCCTCAACGACTTTAACGCCTTGGCTTAGCAGAGGCGGGTTCTCAACACGTATTCCATCAGCTAGCCGTGAAGAGCCGCTAGCTGCCAAATATCCATGGACTGCATTGTAAAGCGGATGCACCTCAACGCCTTGAACAGCTATCATTATTGGCTGCGTCCTCGTAAGCCCTAGGCTCCTTAGCTTCGAAAACCCCCTAGCCAGGCCGAGGAACAAGCCACCTGAGCCAAAAGGAGCTATGACAGCATCCGGTACTCCTTCTTGTTCATAGACCTCGTAGGCTATGGTCTCCAGGCCCTCGAGAAAGAACGGGTTACCTAGGTGATACACATAGTAGCACTTCTTATCCTTAGCTAGCTTAGGGGCAAGAGCAGCGGCTACTGCACGTGTCTCCGCTTCTACGAGCCCCGCCCCTAGGAGTTCTATAGCGCGCTTCTTGCCACGTGGAGCGTCTCTCGGAACAACAATTATCGCCTCCATGCCGCTTATACGAGCTGCCCTGGCTACTGCTAGCCCTGCATTACCCGAGGAATCCTCGACAACGCATCTAGCCCCGAGCATTAATGCATGTG
>JALVKZ010000319.1 GCA_027033675.1 Pyrodictiaceae archaeon
GACCTTGAAATAGACGTTGTAAAGACACCAAGCAGTGAAGCAAGAATAATCGACAGAGAGGAGCTAGACAAGATATTCAGAGAGGGAATAATCACCGCTGCTCTATACGAGAAAGCCCTAGAGGAGACACAGAAGGCAGCCAAGTAGCACAACCTCTTCACAAGCTCGGCTCCTGGGAGTCAGCTAGAAAAACCCTAGACCAAGTCTGCTCCATACACGGATACCGGGAACCCTATTGAATGAGGCGAAGACATCCAACCATTTGGGCGCGGGGGTGCCCGAGCCAGGTCAAAGGGGGCGGGCTCAGGACCCGCTGGCGTAGGCCTGCGTGGGTTCAAATCCCACCCCCCGCACCAACAACCTTTCTATTAATTCTCTTCGCGGCATTAGTTACGCTTAGCTCCCCCTCCCTATGTAACTTGGATCCATACTTCCTTCTATACACTGGAGAATAGTAGTAACACTATAAGATAGGGAGGAGGCGTATGCAGCGCATAGTCACTTTCAAGCTTGACGAGGAGTTATTGAGGGTTCTCGATAGATATGCGAAGATGAAGGGGTTGTCAAGGAGCGAGGTGATTAGAGCAGCTATAGAGACGCTTTTGCAGAAGGAAGGAATAAAGCTCCCCGAGATACGTAGCGAGCCAAGGTATGATCCACGGGCACCAGTAATAGAGATAGTTGTATAAAAGCTAGGCTATGATTTCTTAGTAGCTCTGTGTAAATAAAACCATTTTAGTACTAGAGAAGCGGGTTTACGAGGCTTAGTCTTTTACTGTCTCGAGTAGCGTGATTACGTTCCATATTATTGTTCTAGCGTAGATAGGCATATTGGGGTCCTGGCTAATCTCGTCGAGGATGCTTATTGCATTAGCTGCTCTCACGGCTGGGCTTACACTTTCATCGCGTAGTTGTTTAATTGCCTCTGTCGCCGCTCTTCTTATGTTCCTTGGAACAGCTGTATCGTTTATTATTCTCATGAGCATTACTATGGCTTGCCTTATCTTAGCCTGGTTATCGTATATAGGGGCAGCCATTTAGCTCACCCCGGGCGCTTTCGGAGAGCTAGTGCGGCAGGGGGCCCTTTTTCCCGCCGTGCATCCTCTTCTTATAGGGAGCTAGTTTATACGTACCGCTTCTATCGTTGGTAATGGGTTGGGGGTGCTGGTGACTCTATGTCGCTGAGTGAGCGTAGGAGGCCCGAGAACCAGGACGTTGTTAAGAAGATGGCTGATTTGCTGCGTGCAGGGGCTGCGATGCTTTCCGAGAGATGCCCTATTTGCGGGCTTCCATTGTTTAGGCTGAAGAGCGGAGAGGTTGTATGCCCTGTTCATGGGAGGGTCTATATTGTTAAGACGGAGAGCGAGGCTACTAGGATAACTGTTCAGGGCGTGCTAGAGAATCTTGAGAGGATAGCTGCCGAGGAGATAGCGAAGGCGTTGGAGAAGCGCAGCCAGGGGCTTGACGGCTTGGTCAGATGGCTCGATGTACTGGAGAGGACGGAGCGCATCTTGTCGATAATGCAGGGGTCAGGAAAGACAAAGGAAGAGGAGAGGAAAGGCTAGCACTCAATTACGGCCTCTGCCCTAGGGGGTTTAACTATTAGTTTTCCACGACACCCGTCATGTATTTGCTTTATCGTATTAGGCGAGATTCCTCCAGCTAGTGGGATAGATGATAGTACACATCCTGCTACAAGCATGGGCTCTATGCTGCTCACTATTATGGCTCTTGGTGCTAGGCCTCGCCTACTGAGCCCATAGAGTATGTAGGGTGCTACTGTGCTTCCCCGGGTGCCTAGCGTTACCAGTATCTTGCCAGCAATACTTCTTCCATCAACTAGCCTACCGTCACGCACCTCGCCGTAGAACGATATGCGCTGATTCACTACCACAAGCTCTCCTTCTGCATCACCTTCAACGTATCCACGTAGACTAAGTACGAGCCTCAAGGCACCGGATACCTCTCCCGGGTTCCTCTACTCGGAGAACTTGTCTATGTATTGCCACGCCGTGCTTAGAGCGACCTTTACTCCGTGCCTGCGAGGCATATAGAACGCTGTTTTCAGAGAGTCAGTTGCAATTGCCTCTGCTCTTCCACGAAGCCTTGAGACTACTATGCACGTGCCTGGGAGAATGAATATGTTTTTCTCGCGAAGCTTCCTTGCGATGTCTCTTACCTTGCTTGCCTGGTACCCGGGTATAGCTATCCACATCTCTCTCTTAAGTCTCCCTATGTTCTTGCTCACAATGTAATCAGCCACCTTGTCCACGAAGCTAGCGTCGTGATG
>JALVKZ010000320.1 GCA_027033675.1 Pyrodictiaceae archaeon
GAACCGAGGGGTGAAAGAAGAGGACATAATAGGCCAAGAAATAGTTGATGTAACTCATGTATTCGAGAATACTAGGTCAAAGGTAATAAGAAGAGCGCTGAGAAGCGGCGGCAAAGTACTAGCAGTAAAACTACCCGGCTTTGCTGGCCTACTTGGAGTAGAGGTTCAGCCTGGCAGAAGATTTGGCACAGAGCTAGCTGATTATGCAAGGTTTTGGGGCGGTGTTGGTGGTCTCTTCCATACGGATGAGTTACCAAAATATGGTATCTCCCAGGAGGAGGTTGATAAACTATACGATGTGCTTAACGCCAAGAAGGGGAGAGACGCCATAGTGATTGTAGCAGATAGAGAAACTAATGCCAAGAAGGCCCTAAAAGCTGTACTCGAGCGTACCGCCTATGCTCTCCGCGGTGTACCAAAGGAAACCCGTGCTGCAAGGGATGATGGTACTACGAGGTTTATGCGGCCACAACCCGGCTCTGCTAGGATGTATCCGGAGACAGATATACCACCCATCGAGGTAACAGACGAGCTCCTAGAGGAGGCACGCAAACTCGTTCCACCAAAGCCCCAGGAGAAACTAGAAGCTCTCGTGAGGAGATACAGGCTAAGCCCAGAGCTGGCTAAGCAGATAATCCGCGATGTGAGACTTGACTTATTCGAGGAGCTCGCCGAGAAGTATGGCTCCAATGTATCGCCATCCTATATAGCATCTATATTCACGAACATAATAAGGAGCCTCTCTAGAGAGGGCATCAATGTAGAGAACATACACGATTACCATATAGAGGAGGTTGTAGCCGCGATAGCTAAGGGCAAGCTGCCTAAGGACGCTGTCCCTGACGTACTGACTTACTTAGCGAAGAACCCGGACAAACACGTTGAAGATGCAGTAAGGGAGCTAGGGATAAGGGTTATGGATAAACAAGTAGTGGAGAAGATGGTCTCTAAAATAATTGATGAGTTAAAGGATGAGATAAGGGAAAAAGGTTTAAGAGCCATGAACAAGGTAATGGGCAGGGCCATGGCAGAGCTACGTGGAAAGGTTGATGGAAGAACTGTTGCGGAGATAGTGCGCAGAAAGATAATAGAAATAGTTAATGAGAATAAAAATGGCTGACAAGCATCTAGTACTTTCCATAATAGTGCAGGGCAATGAAGACTACTCCCGACGCGGATATAAAGTGCTATGAAGAAAAGGCATTTGGCTGAGCCCTGTTTTACCCTCTACATCTTAGTAGCACTTTCTGCTATTACTTCTGTCTTGAACTTTCTTCCTTCAACTGCGTCTATGATTCTCTCAATGAAGTCCTCCTCATAGGGCACTCCGACAAATGCTAGTATGCCATTAATGGCTATGGCCGGCACTGAGGTCACGTGATACTTATCAGCTATGTCCGGGTTCTCGTATGCTTCCACAGTATCTGCTATGAAGTCCTTCTTACCGTTTTTCCAGGCCTCAAAGGCGAACATATTTGCCAAGAGAGCGGCGTAGGGGCAATAGGGGCACTGCGGAGTAACAACTACCTCTATATGAACTGGCTTCTTTATCAACTTTATCTTCTCGACAGTGGACGGGTCGAGACCACTATCTTCCTGTGATATACGTATCAAGGTTTCGACAAGGCCTCGTATCTCTTCCCCGCTAGGTGTTCCTGTGTACCTTATAGAGCCGTCAAGAAGCGTTGTCGTCGGTATTCTCTCAACTTTTTGCCTCTTAAATTCTTCATCATTTTTGCCCTTCTCGAATATTCTTACTTTTACTAATTTCTCTCCGTTCTTTACCGGCGCCTCTTCTTCCAGAACCTTTGCTATCTTTATACTTTCGTCACAGTATTTGCAGTTTGGCCCAATGAATACGTTTATTGTTACCGGTTTCTCTAGGTCCTGGAAGGCCTCACGGATGGCTTCCCGAGTCTCCTGGTCTATCTCCATGCGGACTAAATCGATGGACACTCTCTAATCACCCCTCTTTACCCGGGGATGCTACTGGCTAATAGTTTTTAGAAGCTTTCCATAATGAATGCCAGGAGAACTTAAAGTATTATCGCGAATGATATGTTTATGGAGAATGCATGACTTCTAATACTTTTTGTCTCTTCTTGTACAAGCGTTATCCAGAGGGGTAAGCTATTATAAGGGGTACTCCTTAACGTGTGAATATATGGGCTTTTAGCTATGGATAAGTCTGCAGGAATCCTTGTAACGCCCTGCGAGCTAGCAGTGAGAAAGTATGTTCCATCAATCCGGGCATCACTGGCAATAGTACTAGTAAA
>JALVKZ010000321.1 GCA_027033675.1 Pyrodictiaceae archaeon
CCTACCGCCTCTCACAAAGAGACCCCGGAATAGCACCTCTGCGTTCATTCTCTCGGCTAGCTGGTAGAACGGATCCACCTCGCTTGGCCCTGTCCCTCCAGTCATTATGACTAGGTCTAGGCCGCTTATCTGGCGCCGAAGCACCCACTCAATAGTATCTATATGATCTGGCAATAGTGTCCTCTTAACCACGCGGGCCCAGGGGGTATAGCGGTTTATCATGCTCCCTATAAGCTTCGCAGTCGTCTCCACCACTTCTCCTCGAAGTATACGCTTTTCTGCCTCCTCGGGACTACTTGGCTCGAATAGCTCTGTTCCAGTAGCGATTATCCCTACCCTTATCTCCCGGTAGACTCTTACCCTTGTTACCGCTATGTCTAGTAGACCCACTATGTCTAGCTCTGTTAGCACGTAGCCCTTGGGTAGAAGGACTTGGCCCTTCCTAGCATAGAAGCCTACAGGGTCAAGGTTTTTGCCAGGCTCGAAGTGCTTATCGATAACGATGTAGCCGTTCTCTGGGCGCACAGCCTCCTCGGGAACAACGGTATCAGCTCCCTCCGGGAGATACGCCCCAGTGGAGACATACACAGCTGTACCAGGCTCTACACGATACTCTACCTCAACCGTGCCTATAGGCGCCTCGCCTATGACGCGTAGCTTCCCAGGAGTATCCTCCGAGCGAACAGCATAGCCGTCGTAAGCAGCCCTGGGCCGTGGAGGAAAATCATGCGGTGCTCTAAGATCCTCTGCTAGAACCCTGCCAACAGCCTGCCAGATAGGCAGCTCCTCGGCCTCCGATACGGGCTTAACTCTCTTCTTAATTATCTCGAGTGCCTCGTTGACAGGAGTTAGTTTTTGTAAGTACCTAGGCACAGTGCTCTGTTCCATACATTGCACACCTCTAACGATGCAGAGTTTCCCTTGTTCGGAGTTTCTCTGTCTCCCTGTACCTTGAAAAACAGCAGCCAAGAGGGAATGAGCTGCGTGCTTCATGGCGTTGTGTGGAGCCGTGGAGGTATAAGATTGCTTCTCCACAGAGTTACGGCTCCCCTGCTAGCCCTTTTAGAAGCGCTGTGCAGCTGTAATGCTCTGTGGAGCCGTTGTTGAGCACTAGTGTCAGTTCCATGTTTATCTTTACCAGTGACGGCTTTTTCGGCACATTTACGCGGACTTCGCCAGTAACTGGTGGTGGTAGTACCTGTATACACATCCTTCCCGGCCCAGGACCCGCAGCTCTCACTACCAGTGCTATGTCTGCCTCATTGTCACTTAGCCTGGTTTGTTGCACAGTTACTGATTCTACCTTGTAGCACGGATTAGGTGGCTGAATAACATAGTCAACTATGACCGAGTTATTGTGGTAGCTTGTCTCCATGTTGACTCTTAGGGGGCCAAGCTTACAGGTAGTACTAGCTCCCAAGTTGGGTGATAGCATGGTGTTTAGGCTAGCAAGAGAGGAGATTACCAGAGCTATTAGTGCTAATAGCGCCACGAGGGGTACTATGGCTCTAATCATCTCGGGCTTCCTCTCCTCTACGATAGGTATCCGTGGCTGAGCGAAATTATATCCCCGGGTTGCCCCGTTAGCAGGGTTTTGAAAGAAGTAGCGCTGCAAATAAGGGTGGGAGTAGCCCTACAAGATAACATGGGGGTGCAGCCTACTGTCCTCCGCCCTTTTGCCGGAGACTCTCCTACACGCCTTGCGCGAGGAAGCCGAGCGTAGAGGAACCACGCCAGAGGCTCTCATGGTCCGTCTCCTTCTAGACATAGTCTCTGAGGAGGAGAAGCCACGTGCCCTCCTAGAGGCTGCGCGGAATAGCCTAGAGCATGCAAGCCCTCACTGGGATAAGGGTGAGCACTCAGAGGCCTTCAAGAGGCTCTGGGCCAGCGTATTGCTCGGCCTAGAGGCATACGCCCTAAGCAAGGGCATCACCCCGGGCTCGGGCCTAGACTGGTACTGGGACATAGCCAGCGACGCAGCTAACCAACTAGGCGACGTTGTCCCCAACGCATTCTATGCCGGACTAGCAGCGTTCATAGCCTCACGCGAGAAGCTCAGCGACGAGGCACACTTCGAGGCAATAAGCAAGCGGGTCGAATCATTGCTCGAGAAACTAGGAGAGTTCTTAGGAGCGTGAGGCCTCATGTGTGCTAGCCTGGAGCCGGATAAGAATAAACTAGAGATACTCGGTAATGGTCCATTAGACTACGTCGTCATAGGTATTACGAGGCTCCTCTCAAGGGAAATTGTTAGGAGCTACTGCGAGAAGAACAC
>JALVKZ010000322.1 GCA_027033675.1 Pyrodictiaceae archaeon
CCACGCTAACATTTTTAGTAAGTAAGATAGTACACAGGGCAGCGTGCATCGTTGCTCCACGCTCTTCAACACTTCATCCTCTAACCCAGCTCGGCGCCCACCAGCTACTTAGTTCACGGGAAGACCCGGGGAGAAGTATTGAATGAAACTGTGAGAGCTGCTGTACTAATAGGCTTGTTACTGTTTCTTTCGAAGATAGGAGAGGAAGCTACTATTCGTCTACGTCTCCCAGGGTTCCTTGGCTCCGTGATAATGGGTTTGTTAATAAGCGGAGCAGTAGCTGGCGTGGTAACGCCAAGCGACCTTGACCCCGCGCTTCTCTTGCTTGTCATCGGTATCAATTTCACACTGTTCCTCGCAGGCGTCGAGGAATTATCCAACCCTGCACTCCTAGTACCTAGTAGAAGTGAGCTGGCTTACTCTGCGATAATGCTGTCTCTATCAAGTATCCTAGTCGGGTTCGCCGTTAAGCTATTAGGGTTTGTGCCCGGGTGGAGGGAGTCCCTTGCGCTCGGCGTTGTCCTTGGCCTTATAAGCTCGGGGCCTCTTGCAAAGATAGTTCTTGGCCGAGAAGATGTAGGCGAGAAAGAATTAAGCATAATGCGTATTGGACTCCTTGTAGAAGTTGAAGGCCTTGTCGTATTTAACGCCTTGGTCGCGGGCGAGAATGTTGCATGGCAACTCGCACTTTCAGCTATATTTGTTATCTTCATATTCCTTATTGGACGCCACTATCTCACACTATTATTCCACTTTATCGAGCGATACCTCGCTGTCAAAGAGGCACCGTTCGCGATGATAGTTGCCCTAGTCTTAATGACCGGCTACATAGCCGAAGCAATAGGCTTCAACGCTGCTGTAACAGCATTGCTCCTCGGGATGTTTCTCTCAGAGTACCTAGAGGAGCGTCCGCTATACCTTGAGCGTATAAGCGCCTTTACCTACGGGTTCCTCGAGCCATTATTCTTCATAGGCATAGGCGTATACGCTACAAGGATAACGCTTAGCGGCCTAGGACTCTCCTTGTTCCTCTTTACCCTCGCAGCCTTACCGAGAGTACTCGTAGCACGCCTACAAGGACTAAGGCCGGTACAGGGACTAGCTTATCTCGCTAAGGGCGGTGTTGATGCAGCCCTTCTTCTCTCCCTGCTCCAGGACGGCCATATAGGATACGAGCTGTACACTATCTCGCTCTTCGCCATAATCTTGTCAGTAATAGTCGCATCCCTTGAGTCAGCCTCAATGCACGTGCATCGCCCAGAGAAGCTAAGGTACCGCGTAGTAGACCTGGAACTAGACACAGACATTGCACACATAGATATGCCTGCTGAGGAGGCGGCTAGGCTCGTAGCAGAGAAGGGAGCGCTAGTAGTTGTTGACGATAACCTACGACCCGTTGGGTACGTAACCGCCAAGGACTTTGTTGAGGTAGATCCCTCACTTCTACGTAACATTCCGCTGCGCTTCTTCCTAAGAAAAGAAGTCCCCATTGTACACAAGGATAGGACATTGCAAGAGGTACTAACCGATGTCTCATTAATAACCGAGCCGATAATAGCCGTTATCGATGACGAGGGGAAAGTCCTTGGAACTCTTCGCCCTCGGAAACTCCTAGGCGCTCTCCTGGGGAAAGAGAAAGGAGAAAAGGGCTCAGGAGCGCCGGCCCTGCAACATCCCCGCCGGTAACCCTCTTTGGCGGGTTCGGTCTTACCCCGCGATAACCGGGATCCCTCTTCATAGCCCCCATTGTCTCTAGTTACTCTTTCCTCTTAAGAGAACTAATAAAAGTCTAGGAGAGGGTAGGGGATGAAGGCTCGGCGAAACTCTGAACAGTCATAACCCTCGTGAGCGAGGGTTCCTACTTGCCGGGTAGTCCTCACGGCCAGTCTCTCTGTGTTATTGAGGAGCCTTTTTATGGGGAAAAGACCGGGGCTATGCTGCCTCGTGGGTTGCTTCCTCCTTTACTCTCCTTAGCTGTCTCTTATACATCTCGAAGAGCTCCTTTGTTGTCGTGGCGTCTTCTGGTCCTTTATCTGGTCTCCATCTTATGAAGCGCGGGAACCTTATTGAGATACCTGCTCCTGGCTTCGCCCAGCCGTAGCAGCACGTGTGTATTGGGCTTAGGGTTAGCTCTGCGCCTATTATTTCGGCGACGAGTGCTGGCTCCACCCATACATCTGGCTTCATCTGACTATCTACGCGTGCTGGCTTGTGGTCAGTTATATAGGGTTTTAGCATGTCATCGAGTCTTTCTAGGTCTTCGT
>JALVKZ010000323.1 GCA_027033675.1 Pyrodictiaceae archaeon
TAGGCTTCCGTTGTCGGTTATGTATTTCTTGCTAAGGTATTTGGTTCTGGGCCTGTCCCGGCCTGGGGAACAAATATATACTGACTAACTGGACAGTCAGCAGCGGTGTGCTACATGAGCCCGGTAAGAAAAGCAGCCAAGCACCTCAAGCAATACCTCCTACTATACGCAATCCTGGCAATGATAATCGGGCTAGCCATAGGTTATCCACTACGTGCTAGCATAAAGGCGCACCACGAGGAAATCAAGGACCTCATAGTGCTCTTTGCGATACTAACAATATACCCATCAATGATACAGTTAAGGATAGGAGAACTAGGAAAGGCAGCTACACGAGTAAAAGCAATAATCGTTGGTGTTGTCTCGGTGTTCCTAGTCTCACCTATACTAGCAATGCTATTCGCGGGTCTCTTCTCAATAAAGCAGCTCTCCCTGGGATTCGTGTTAACAAACATCGTTCCTGCCTCTAGTGCCTCAATAGGTTATGTGCTATTAACCAGTGGCAGCATCGAGCTGGCAACAGTGCTTGCACTCATTAGCCTCTTCGGGGCCTTCGCCGCCATCCCTGGCTACATGTCCCTCTACGCCAAGCTAACAACAATAAGCATACCCATAGAACCCATTATGAAATCTCTCGGAATAACGCTGCTAGTACCCCTAGTGGCTGGGCAACTGACTCGATATGCTCTAATACACTACAGGGCTAGGAGGAGGATCCTGGAAAGAAGACAGGGCTATAAATGCCTAGAGAAGCGTATCGATGCCCATCACCTAGGAGTTCACGAGCTCTATGAGGCGCTTATAAGTATTGAGAGGTGCCTCGTGCGGAAGCTAGAGGAGGAGCTTAAGCCCCACCTCTCCCTCTGGACAATGACAACAATGCTAATACTGATAGCTTTGCTCGTAGCTAATAAAGCTGGAATGATAGTAGAGAAGCCGATCATAGCCGTGAAGATATTCGCGCTCCAGGCAGTAATCCTGGGTGTGCTGCTATCACTGGTAACCGTTATTGACAAACTACTAGGCCTGAGCTATGAGGAGCATATGTCTGTAGCGTTTCTCTCGGCCACGAAGAACGCTAGCGTAGCAGCAGCCATAGCGGTTATGGCCCTCGGCCCTGTAGCAGCGTTACCGGCAGCACTGATACCTGTTATACAAGCGCCTATAGCGATAGCCTATGTCCAGGCAGCGCCTCGTATAAGGAGCCTCTTCAGCACCGAGCAGAGCAGAAGAGCTGCCGAGGAACTTATCCGGGCCCGGGCTTAGTCCTACTTTTAGGCCACTGTTTCCCACCATGTTCTTAACCCACGGCGATTGTTTTCTTTAACACCTGGAGGCGAACCCTCTGTGCGCTTCGTGATTGGCTGCAAGCCCGGAGAAGCCAAGCTAAGAGAAGAAAAAGTCGCAATTATAGGAGCTGGGCCAGCCGGCCTCGCCGCCGCTGGTTATCTGAGGTGCAAGGGCTTCAATGTAACGGTTTTCGATATGCTTCCCGAGCCCGGTGGTCTCCTCATCTTCGGCGTCCTCGACATCCACATAAACAAGCCCAAGGTCAAGGAGGGTATACGTGAACTCATAAACATGGGCGTAGAGTTCAAGCAATGCGTAAAGGTGGGAAAGGACATACTCCTCGAGGATCTCATAAATAATTACAACGCAGTCCTCATAGCAACTGGTACGTGGAGGGGCAGGAGGCTCAATGTACCCGGCCGCGACCTCCCCGAGGTAGTTGACGCATTTGACTGGATATTCCAGTACCACCTCTGGAAATACATGTATCGTAGAGAGAAGCCCATGATAAAGCCACGCGTAGTAGTAATAGGCGGCGGCCTAACCGCAATAGACGCCGTGCATGTATCCAAATGGCTCGGCGCAAAGGAGATACACCTAGCCTACCGTAGAACGAGACAGTACGCGCCTGCAGGGCCAAGGGGCTTCAAGGAGGCTGAGGACGAGGGAGCAATAATACACGAGCTACTAAGCCCAGTAGAGTACATAGCCGGGCCAGACGGCCACCTCAAAGCAGTAAAGTTCGAGAAAATGAGGCTAGTGCCGAGGCCTGGTGAGAAGAGACCCGGGATAGAGGGGACAGGTGAGTACGTGACAATAGAGACAGACATGGCTATCGAGAGCATAGGCCTAGTACCGACACCACCCTTCGAGGACGAATGCTGCGGCATAAAGCTAACAAAGTGGGGCACAATAGACGTTGACGAGTACAAGAGAACAACAAGGGAACCAGTATTCGCTGCGGGCGACGTGAGCCACGGCCCAAGCCTAATAGGCCCAGCCCTCAAGAGCGGGCTAGACGCTGCCAAGGCTATCGAGAAGTACCTCAACGGCGAGCTGGGCTGGAGAAAGTAACAAGAGACAAAGCCCGTTTTTACCTCCCAGTTATTCCCGTTCCTCCTTTAGCGTCATTGTCTCCCGGTACTCTACTCGTTTAGCAAGCATCCAGAGAACAACCATAGTGGCCAATAGGCCCCCGAGACTCAGGACCCTTGCTATAGAGAAGCTATGTGACTCAGTAGCAATGTTGAGTATTAGGTCTCGCGCGAGAGCTATTGTTATCGCCTCAAGCAGTATATCCATGCGGAACCTGCCCGCAACAATACTACCCACCATCGTCCTCGTCAAGTCTATGAACACGAATATAAGCAGAATCTTCTCAAGCACAACAGTGTAGACAAAGCCCTCACGGATAAGCGTGGAGAAGAACTCATAGATAGCAGCAATAGTTGCCACAACAAGCGCTAGGAGAGCAACAAGCTCAAACGCGACATACACTACCTCAACCCAGTACCTCGTCCTAGACCCAATAACACCCTCGGGCATACCCCTGCACCGCCAACGAGGCCCTTCTGCCACGTAGCCCTATCAACACGCTATACATAACATAATATCTAGTAGGCCACTCTAACACCCCTGCCTAGTCGAAAATAAAAACAACTACTAGGGGGAACCCTAGGTAAAGACATAAAGACATGCATAGAGGAGCCCGGCTCCTAGGCTTAATAAGAGCAGCAATGCTATTCCTAGTAATGAGGGAATGCTCCATAGAAACAATGGCAGAGAGGCTTGAGAAACCCCTGCCTAGGCCCCGGCGAGACCCAGTGGGCTACGCTGCTGCCCGTGTCCTCGAAGCTCTGCTTGAATCATTGCTTGCTCTACGCTTCCTAGAAGAGGGCTACACAAGAAACGCTGCCGGGAAGGCATTCCAGGCATGGAGGGCTCTTACCGGGGCACTCCTAGTTATCTGCCAGGGCAAGATCAAAGAAAAACTAGGCGGGAAGGACTAGGAGAAATGGCTGGTAGAGAAAGCAGTACCTAGTATACCCAGTACTGGGCTTAAGCCACTAAGCCAGTTACTAGAGGAGACATGCATTCCCTATTATAGCTCGTTGACCGACAAGGCACTTAGCCTCCACGACTACCAGTACCACGGCCCAGACCCCGATACTGAGCTAAGCAAGTATACATCGCATAGCGAGGCTGCCTACGACATAGGGGTCCTAGTAGCCGAGCTAGCCAAGATAATAGAGAGTAATGTGAAGCCAGTACTGCAAAGAAGCGCCAAGTGGACGAGGGAGCACAAGGAAGCCCTAGCAAAGCTCAAAGAGAGTATAGATGAGATGCACTAGAAGGGCTCTTTTCCGGTCTATTTCTTTGCTCTCCCAGGGAAGGAGAAAAGAGTCTCTGTAACACGACTACTTTCTCGGAGATATGTCATGGAGTCGGGCGTGGTCGTTGTACTCGTTACCGCTCCCCGGGGGAGGGGCAAGGAGATAGCAAGGAGTATTCTCGAGAAGCGCCTAGCGGCATGTGTTAACGTGGGTAGTGTAGAGAGCCTTTATTGGTGGAAGGAGGGGATAGAGGAGGACAGCGAGGACCTCCTCGTAATAAAGACAAGTGTTTCCAGGCTCGAGGAACTGATAGAGGAGATTAAGCGGGTACACCCATACGAGGTGCCGGAGATACTCGCCTTACCCGTTGTCGCTTGCCTCAGTGAGTACTGTGACTGGGTGAGGAAGGAGACGACCAAGTGAGGCCACCCAGGCTACTTGGTCTCATTCATTTCTAGTTGCTGTCTTAGTTCCTCTAGCTCCTTTTTCATCTCTGCGAGCTGCTGTATCATCTGGTCTATTCTTTTCTCTAGCTCGTTTATCTTCTCCGCTATGCTCTTTGGCCCTGGCTTTGCCTGCTTTCCGAGCAGGAGCGTATTCATTGCCTCCAGATAAGTTATTGAGCCACTTGGCCTCATACTCCTTACCTCCCCAGTTGCCGCGTTGACCACGTCTATGCTTACTAGTCCGCGGTAGTCCTTCGTCGTGACCGTTACCTTCCAGTATAGATTGTTGCCTAGTATTGTCGGCATGGGTTCCTGTATGCTTAGCTGGCTCCAGTCAAATGTGGGATGTGCTTGCTTCACGTAGCTGGCTACCTTGCTCACGCCTATGACTGGGCGGGGGAGCTTATACATCAATATCCTCGGCTCCCCGGTGTACTCGGAGTCCACGTATATGATGTACTTCGCGCTATAGGTCTTCCCTGCTGGCTCCGCGACGAACACCCAGTACTGCTTCTCATTACTCCCCTGCTCTAGGTATGGTTGCGGATTAGTACCCACGTCTCGTATCACGTAGGTATTGTGGTAGAAGTAGAAGGCGATGAAGCCAACGCTGTAGCGATACGTCTCAACCCAGTCACGGGCGATCTTCTCGGGGAGCAGGGGGAGCCCCTTCATGAGCAGTAATTCCCCTAGCTTATTGGCGGGGATACAGGTTATGTTGCCGCTCTCTCCTATTACTGCATACCCAGCTAGTGCTGGTAAGCTGTAGAGTAGGCCTCTTCGCCAAGTCTCTAGGGGTACTAGTATGTAGATGCGACCATGGTACAGTATCTCCATGTTGTCCTCTAGTAGAGGCTTATACTGGAGCCCACAGCTAAGCATTATGTGCCTCTTTAGCTCATCGACTAGGAATACTAGGAAGCGCTTGTTGTGAAGACCCCAGGCGAGATGGTGCTCAACGAACCTAACCCTGGGCGGGTACTCATCTCCATAAACGAAGACTACTCCTAGGGGGCGCTTAGTCAGCTCGTTCCACAAGCCCTCAGGCTCCACTACCCAGTTATAGATGCTATGACTACCATTGTAGTAGACGTAGCTATCACCCGAGTATATGCGGTGGACAGAGCTCTGAACACGGTCGCTAGCATAGACATAGGCAGTCATCAATGGTATGAAGCGCTTAAACCCATTAACACTAATCATTGACTCCGTATAAGTGACGCTTATGTGCCGGGACGAGGCTACGGGTTCATAGAGATAGAGGGGGATAACCAGCGACGAGACAACCATGACTAGGCCAACTACCAGCCACACGTCTCGGTGCAGTATCCTCGAGTACGCGTAGCCCATTAGCGGGGCGAGCACGAAGCTAGAGAAAAGAATGGCACCGGTACTACCAGCCCCGTATACTATGAGGAAAGCGGAGAGGATGAGACCAAGCCAGAGGCCGAAACGAGGCCAGAAACCAGGCCTAGGCCTACCAGCCCCATAGTAATCAATTATCGACTCGTGAGCCCTCACGAGCCCCGCGACGAGCCATAGCAAGCCAGCGAGGGCGACGAGCCGAACAATTATCACTAGGACGGGGTCAGCCAGCAAGCCAACCAAGATACCATTAACATAGTAGACGTAGCCACCGGAGACAAGCGAGACAAGCCAAGCAGCAACAACCAAGCTTACAACAAGGCTACGTAGATCAATATTCATGCACAGAGCCCCCCGACCAGTAGCGGTTAAGAAAACTATGCTATACGATATTCGCCGAAAATAAGGGATGACAATGTATAATGATATGCATACAATTAGTCCTCATCACATCTTAGCCTTCTAACCATAAGTGATGAGCCTTGACTAATCACTATGTACCTAGGCCTACTCTTGCTAAGGCACATGGCTCTTAAGGCATCCTGGCCGGGAACGAAGCGGGCACTAAGCCCCAGCGCTGACAAGCAGCCAGCGATTACTCCACCGAACACAGCTGCTATTGATGGTGTGCTCTTTACCCTCTCAGCTACTCTCTCATCAAACCTCAGGATATAGTTCTCACCGCTCTTCTCAACGAGGGTAAATACCTGGAAGGGGTGCAACTGCTCACTGCTCTTCACGAAGAGCCTCAGTAACGAGTCAACATCCATGCTTGTCTCGGTGCCTAGCTTCTCTAAGAAAGCGAGGAATCCCTCATAGGCGCCCCTACTGGTTACGCGGGCAATAATCGCCGATGCCTGACGGGTCCCTATGATGCTCTCTAGCTCGCTAGGCAAATAATCAACTAACAACCTAGTAGCCATGACGCTAAGCCCGTAACCGATAATGTCCGGGCGCAACGCATTATCTATGGCATCCACGCCACTCATCCAATAGTACATGAGGACTCTACATTGCTAAAATGCATGGCGCAATATATTAGTGATAATCTATATCAAGAAATATTGAATATAAGGAATTAACAACAGTACACGGTACTAAAAGAATGCTTAATAACCCGCAGCAAGATATGCTATCCACTCATACTTGGATAACAGCCCCTCGTGGCTGGGCCCGTAGCTCAGCCTGGTAGAGCGGCGGGCTCTTAACCCGTAGACCAGCGGGCCTTAGGCCTGGCCGTTGGGCGGAAGTCCCGGGTTCGAATCCCGGCGGGCCCGCCACACCCGC
>JALVKZ010000324.1 GCA_027033675.1 Pyrodictiaceae archaeon
AACTTCATAGATGTTGATACTGGCGAAGAAAGATGGGCCTTAGTAGAGGACGCCGAGGAGATAGCATCCTCAGAGGAATTCTCGTCATCATTTACCCCGCAGAACAAAGATACACTATACCTAATGCTCGTCAAGAGTGAGACAGGGAGCTTGGTTCACGTAGTTGCAAGGGTAGTTGATGTAATGAAGAACCCAGAGACTATCATTAAACAAATACCCTTCGAAGAAATATATGAACTCAAGGTAATGCCGCTGACAAGCTATTATGAAGGCAAACCCATAAAGTACCAACTAGTCCCTAGGAAAATAGCCCCCTTACTACTGCTAAACGCCGCGGCAGTTACGCAGAAGATAGAAGTATCGAACCTATTAATATAAGAGCTAACACGGCTCTATTAATTATGAGAGAATGCGATGAAGAGCGCCGCGACACTGAATAAGTGATGAAGGTCCGTGTTTCAGAGCATATTTTTCACAATAATCCCGATACGTCTTAAACATGGCGTTTTGTACTAGTGATGAAAACTCGCCCATCAATGACCATTACCCCCTAGAATAGGAGGGATGAAGACGTTATCCCCGGCTGAGGAGAGGACAAAGGCAATGACAAAGATATACACTTATATAGTCGTTACAATGAGTGTCAAGCAAACAGCCTCAATAGCTAGCCTTCTCGCTGTATTATCAGAAAACAAGTCTATAGAGCTAATAGACCACGACGAAGCTATGCGCAGAGTAATAGTACGCGCTCCGCCTAGCGAGGCGGGTTATTTAGAACTATTAGTAAATAAGTACGCGTCGTCTGCTAGCTTCGAGGTAAAGGCTAGTATAAAGAAAAGCATCAATACAGAGGATTTGACGCAGCTCAGAGCAAAGTATGTTAGGAATAAGAGGCTGCTCTTCTACTGGAACTGCGATGATGGAGCGGTATTCGGCGAGCAGAAACCTCGTTCAAGAATATTGCTTAAGTATTGTAGAGAGGCAACTGGTATAGACCCTGCAATGATACCTTACAGTCTTTGCAGTTTCAACCCATTCGAGCAAAGGATAACTAGTGTTCTAGAAAAAGCAAGGCAATGCTTTACCAGGTTCGTTGATAAGCTTAGCCGAAATGCTTCCGCCGGTAACTAATTAGCTTTATATTACTGGGGCAAGAACGTCTACGAGCGGAAAAGAGCAGGGGTGGCAGTATGGCGTCAGCCGAGAACGTCGTGGTAATTGGTAAAAAACCTGTTATGGATTATGTACTTGCCGCTATTCTCCTCTTTAACGAGGGATATGATGAAGTAGTGATAAGGGGCCAGGGTTCGAATATAAGTAAAGCTGTTGATGTATACAATGCGCTCGCTCATAGGCTACAGGATGGCGTTGAGATAGTGAAGATAAATATTGATAGCATAGAGAGAGGGCGTCGGTTAATACCAGTAATAGAAATAATTGTAAGACGTAAGGTAGCATAGCAGTTAGTATATAAGCGTTAACTTGGTATATTCCTGCCTATTCTCATATATGTTCTCACATAGCCTACTGTAGCACCTGTATCTATTCTGGCTCGTCTTTATCCTTATTAATACGTCCTCTTGCCGAGTAATGGTATAGTAAAGAGTTGTTGGCGTCGTAGGCGAGGTGCATGGAGCAAGTAACTAGTGTCACTGTGCTAGAGAGGGTTATAGTTGCTCTCTTATCCGGTATGCTAATTGGCATAGAGCGCGAAAAGGCAAGGGTTGCTGCCCTAACTCAGCGAAGAAAGCGCTCCAGTATCGGTGTCGAGGAACTAGTAGTTAAGGAGTTCCCTGGTCTTCGCACGTTCAGCCTTCTTGCAGTCTATAGTGCGCTTGTAGGCGTCTTCATAGATGCCCAGACAATTAGTGGCATTGAGGCATCTCTACTTATTCTTGGATTCGTCCTCGTTGTCTCCATATTTGCTGCTTATAGGCTCTTGGTCACTCGGATAGCTGGTATAACAACAGTAATAGTTATGATGGTTGATTTTGTGATAGGACTTCTAGCAGGCCTTGGGTACATACTAATCGCTGCCAGTATTGCGGTACTAACTACTTTTGTCCTGGCAATAAAGCTTCCAGCCGAGAGATTTGTCGGTAGAATAAGCTATGAGGAGCTGCTCTGGGCGCTTGAGCTCGGCGTAATATTGATGGTTATCGGCCCATTCTTTGTATCCTCGAGTCTACGCTTCTACGGTATAAGTCTTAAAAGTCTCTACTTATTCTTCGTCCTCGTTCTTCTAACATCCTATATAGGCTATATAGCAGCGAAGATCAAGGGTAGTGAGGGCTTTGCATATGCAGCCCTCTTCGGCGGAATAGCCAATAGTGAAGCAACGTTATCCGCTCTCTTGTCGATAGCTACTGGCGAGATACGTAGAGTGGTAGCCTTTGATGTCACTATTCTTACAAATACGGCTATGCTTCTAAGGAACGGCTTCATAGCATTCATAGTAGTCTATCTGGTGTCAAACGGAGTTATTGCCCCTAAGGTAGCACTCTCACTGTTCCTTGCATTCGCTATTTCATCGTTGCCAATACTTTACTCTTGGCAGAGGCTAGTCTCTCTGCGCACAGAGCAGCCTCTTGTCCAGATAGAGAATCCTCTAAGATTCAGTACCGCTCTCAAGATGACTATGTTTTACCTTGTTATGGCGTTTACGGCTTACTTGCTTCGCCATATAGGCTCCTTTGGACTAGCATTAGTTGTTGTCATAGGAGGCTTTGTGTCAAGTAGTGCGACAATACTTGCTCTTACAGCTCTGCAGGGACTAAGTGCGTCGACAATAGCGTTTTTAGCAGTGATAGCTACGGCTGCTAGTGTCTTAAATAAGCTACTATATGCGTACCTAGCGACTAATGATGTTATCGTTCTTCGGAAGGTCCTAGTAGCTTGTTTGCTACAAGCGGTTCTCATGGCGCCCGGCATTCTTGTCACGGTATCTATGTGATGTGTCGGCTCAAGCCGTGAACGAGAATTGTTGATAGACAGCCACATGGCCTAAATAGACAAGAATGAGGAATCTTCGCACGCCACCAGCGTAGAGCCCTGCCAGAACCGGTGGGGATGTATCACTTACGTCGGCTACTTTTATGGAGAGGCCTCGAGTTATTCTAGCGACGTCACGTACTATTCTCTTAGCGTGAACCCTGCTGCTGGGACTAAAACTGGTGCGGTAAACGTGTACATAGCCTAGCTGTGCTAGTTCGTTGAGTAACGTGTTTAGGGGAGCCCATCCCCGGGTGGGCTCACGTGGAGCGATAACCCTTACAACTCTATCACTGCTTACGTTGTTAAGCACTATAGCAGCTATTACATTCTCAACAGCAGTTCTAACCACTACTGTGTCTGGTATGTACTCCCCACCTAGGAACCTAGATAGTACCTCAACGGCTCTCTGGGGCTCTCTTAGAAAAGTCTCTACAAGTGCTGTGCGATTCTCCTCGCTAGGATCTCTTAGTACTCTCCTATAGATCTCTATTAAGGGTAGTTCCACGGCTTATTCACCGCAATGCACTCTACTAGATAAGCCTTCATTATTTAAATCCGTGAGGCTCGTACAACTCCCGTTACCTAGGCATACTATTGTGACGTCTTTGTACTCTACTACTCCGGGGCCACAATCACATGAAATAAGTAATTTTACTGGATAATTATTAATAATTTCGAGTAATTCGTGCAAACCTCTTCTTCCGCCAAGTGGAGATTTGTCACAGATCCCGTATGGGCAAAAGTAGGTCGCAAGGATTAGGTATTTCTTAGTGCCTTTCACCAATATCTCGTCAAGTGCTCTTTCTACTGCATTAACGTTAGCTATCGGGTCTCTTCCACCTATTCCTGCAATATACCAGTTATCACCGATGTATTGAACCCTACTCTCAATGAATATCGTTTTCTCCTCGAGAAGCCTAGCTATGTGGTGGTCGTCAAAGCGCCCAGTGATGCTGTATACACTGTCTGTTCTGTTCTTATTTGAAGGTATAGTGCCTCCTAGGAGTAATACTATAGTCTTCTCTGCCTTCCCACAGTTAATGAGGCTATGTAGGTACTCGTTGCCCTTGTTGCAGATAGCTATTAGTTGCAAGGGAGATGAGCCCCTCCGCGCTACAATGTATCCTCATTCACGGCAGTCTGGCCGCCCATCGTTCTTCATCGGGGCCGTGAATTAGTAACTATTCTCTTGCCTGTTTATAATATATATGAGTTACACGCGGAAGCCTAGTCTTGCTTTCCGAACCCTTTATTCTCTACATGTCGCCCTTTGCGTCTTCCTATTGGTAGCCTTGTTTATATGGATTTGAAGAAGGAATGCTAGGTCGCTAAGCCTGTTCAATAGCTTAGCTATAGTTTCCTTCTTCGCCCCGGTTAGTTCTGTTTCAGCTATGCATCTCCAGTAGCTTCTTTCTGCTCTCCGAATCGTTGCTCTCGCAAAGGAAGTAGCTGCAGCTGCTGGGTGCCCTCCGTTGAGCACAAAGAGTGGCTCTACTTCCGAGGCGTACTTGTCTATATACTCCTCTATGCGCCGAACATCGTTGTCGTCTATGCAGTTGTGTCCAGCTAACGTGAATCCTATGCGGAATAGGGTCTTCTGCATATACTCTAGGACATTAGCCTCCTCGCCGAGATTTGGTGTAAGAGTTTCTAACAAGCTCTGTGCTAGCCCAAGACTCGCCTCAGCTTCATCAAGTGCTCCAACGAACTCTATGCAGCTATGAGTCTTAGGTACTTTGCGCTTAGTTATAACACAATAAGTGTAGCCGTCATCACCGCTCCCTATTCGTGGCTTAAATACTCTCATTCTTCGTCGCCGCCAGGAGGCCCAGTATAGTATGAAAGAGGATGGTATTGCTGAAAAATAGTGTTCGGACAGCCAGTACTAGGACTTACGAGACTAGATATATACTTGTGCAATTGTTTATCCCAGCTATGAGGAGAATCTGCGTAGGTACAAGAATTCAATGGTAATGAAGATGCCTAGGTATTCCAAAGAGATGCTTTAGCATATTAGCTGCTCCGGCTAAGGAGGTGTGACCAATGACAAATACTAGTAAAACAGTTACTATTAGGAAGGCAAAGAAGGAAGATATACCAATAGTTATGTACATTAATAAGGTCTCTCTCCCGGAGAACTATCCAGAGTGGTTCTTCGAAGAGCATCTCGAGAGATGGGGTGAAGCATTTTACGTAGCTGAAGTAGGCGGCAAAGTCGTTGGTTATGTAATGTCGAGAGTTGAGTTTGGCGCACCCTATGTGGTCGAAGGAAGCATTGTTAAGAAGGGACACATAGTCTCTATTGCGGTTCTTGAAGGCTATAGGCGGAGAGGCATAGGTCGCCGATTAATGGAGAACGCGTTACGCTCCCTTAAGGAAGTATATGAGTGCAAGGAGGTTTATCTAGAAGTTAGGGTATCTAATCTACCTGCTATTAAGCTTTACGAGAAACTGGGTTTCAAAAAGGTGCGTATTATCCCGATGTATTATCTTGACGGAGAAGACGCTTACCTAATGGCCCGGCCTCTATAATTATTGGTGCCATCCCGATCATCAACATCTCTAAAAGTTATATAAAAAGAGAGGCTGCGAAAATACTGCTGCCTTAGCTACTTTAGCCCAAGCCTCTTTAACGCATAGTATACAGTTGATTCGGGTCTATCGAGTCTCCTAGCAATTTCATAAATACTAGCTCCCTGCGTATAGAGCTTCTTTATTTGTTCTAGCTCTTCTTCACTTAAGCGCCTATGCTTAGTATAATGTCCTCTTCTTCTCTTTATACGGCCCATTGCTTCTAGTCGATCAAGTACCTTGTATACTGTACTCATGCTATTGCCACAATGTTTTGCTATCTCTTTAACTGGGATTCCCTCTTTATATAATTTCTCTACTATTTTGAGGCACTCCTCTACTGAGGGCACGCCTTATCCCCCCAAGCCTTTTCTGCCAGAGGGGCTTTTGAACATTCGGCTCCTTATAGTATGGGGGACTAGCATTGTTGCAGCACATCGTCTTAGTTCTTTTGCCCTCCAGCAATACTAATAAATGCTTATCTATAGCATCGAAAGTACTAGAAGCATCTAGCTTTATTACTCTTAGAGGCGACGATGTAACGCCAGTGCTAACTGAGCTATGCTCAAGAGAAAATGTCACCGTCGTCATCTGTGTAAGTAAGATAGATCCCCTAATACCTAGTTCCTTAAATTGCATAAAGGGATACTTAGCAGCCTGAGGGTAGCCCTAATTTAGTAGCAGCTCTTCCTATATACGCGACCCTCTCTCTAGAGGTGGTGGCTTTATGGGAGAGGAAAGGGTGCTGGCGTACCTCTTAATTGTTGCAGAAGTCGGTAAAGAATATGAAATAATCGAAAAAATAAAAGATATAGCTAAGGATGTGGGTATTGAGGCGGACCCAAGCGTTGTCTATGGCGAGTATGATATAGTAGTGCGCATTGTATCAGACAGCTTAAGGAAAATAGACAAGGCTGTTACTATGATAAGGTCCTTGCCCGGAATTCTGAGGACCATAACACTTATAGCAACATAGCTATGTGGAATTAACACCTTTCATCGTAGCCCATGCCGGGACATCAATGTGTTCTTAGGTTATTTAGTTATTTTCGAGATAATCGCACCGTAATTAGATGTATAATTTACATGTTCTAGTATTTTTTAGTAATTCTACTTTAAACTCTTATTGTTTTTACCCCCCTTCTA
>JALVKZ010000325.1 GCA_027033675.1 Pyrodictiaceae archaeon
CCCGTAGCCTAGCCAGGACAAGGCGCCGGCCTTCGGAGCCGGAGATCCCGGGTTCAAATCCCGGCGGGCCCGCCACTTAAACACCCACTATATAAGCTTTTCTCTTTCTTCAAGGTAAGGTTTTTTATACCTAACCCTGAGTTTCCAACTCATGGAGTTCCTGGAAACTCAGGAGGTGAACATCACGGGTGATAATGCCAGGCAATGTCCAGGACTAAGCCACCTTATTGGCTCAGACAAGAACTCCGTCTTATGCCATTCTCTGAGTTCTTACTACGCATTTTAGAGAAACGTTAGTGTTTCTTGCCGACCTAATGAAAATAAGTCTCTTCGTTGTCTTCATAACATGCTCATATGGATAAGCTGGTTTAATTTCTTTCTTTGTTAATGGTTTATTGGTCATATTTTCTTCGTGTCTGACCTCCTCCATTTTATTATCCCATACTCTTATTCCTATGTCTCCGTCTTCATAGTGTAATATTTCTATGTTAAGTATCTCATCGTCCGATTTCCTGTATATATGCATGTCCTTTTTCAGTCTGTAGTATATTCTACGGGCTGCTTGATGGCTTCCATAGTGTTTCCTAATGTACCTGTTTGCTATTTGCATGGCCTTCTGGTACTCCACGGTACTTCTATACAATATGCCCCGGTCTAGCCCTAAACAGTCAGAAGTAGCGGTTAAGCAGCTCTGAGTAGAAGTAGTGACAGAACCCGGTCTTTTGCTTACAGTAAACAAATGTATAGTTAAACCACAGCAGGAGATATCCAGTCTCCCTAGCACCAACAAGACTGTAGACTAGGAAGTATGCAGCCGCCAGTTTCCCATGCTCCCTGACAATCCTCCTTGCTATCCTAAATGCTATCTTAGCCTCGTAGGGTTCTTGGAAAGAGTTCCTCCTAGAGGTTGAGAACCTCTCCTTTGTCGCAGACTTCACGTTTCTGCCCGGCTGGGTTATCCTAATTCGTTTTCTATCTATCCTACTAAATGCTATTTCCTGCCTTGCTACGAGAGGATAGTATAGCCTATCCTCGCTCTTCATAATAAGGCCTTTCCTAATCATACGCCTTAATATGACTGCTAGGATAGACTTCCTGACGGGTTGGCCGCGTATTAATTCGTATGCATTCTTCAACTCGGTAAAGCTCGCACAAGCCTTGTAGACTTTTGCTATCAAATACCACAATACTCCCTGGGCTCCGAACTCCTTGTATATCCTTCTAAGCTCTCTGTAGTGTCTCGTTATGCTT
Organism: Pyrodictiaceae archaeon; assembly: GCA_027033675.1. GTDB lineage: Archaea > Thermoproteota > Thermoprotei_A > Sulfolobales > Pyrodictiaceae > Pyrofollis. The sequence goes on from JALVKZ010000325.1 coordinate 1,252, forward strand.
CTTCGCAGGTTCCTAGGTAATATTAGGAGGCCTAAAGGTTCGGTGCCGAGAGTCCTTCTTTTCGTTTGGTCTATTATCCAGAGGTCGAAATAGTAGAGGCCCGAGGAGGCTCCCTCATTAGCTCTTATCTAGATTTCAGATGTAAATGGGGCAACACTACTCTTCGGTATTATGTTGATACTGGCTACTGATTGTGGGGACCCTCTAGTATGTATACCGATTCTGTGGTCTGGAGGACCATTCACCGCGAGAGGAAACGCTTCTCTCACCAGCATACAGTGCTAGGATTATCCTCAAGCTATTCGATGCTATCTCCTCTTTCTGCCAGGCTTTTTGCTTTTACTGGCCTTCTTTTCACAGCTAACCTCATAGCTGTAATCACCCCATTAAAATAAAGATAGAAGGCAATAATTATGGGAGCCGAAGAATCGCAATTATTCGGAAGAAGCCTTGAACAAAAGCCACATTATCTTTTCATATCTGTATTATTTGAAAATCTCCTTGGTTTAAGGAAGGACATTTGAAGGAGAAAAGACAGCCCATCTCAGAGTCAATATTTTTGTATCTTAACTGGTTATTCCAGCTTCAAAGAGATACACTTCGATAAACAATATGTTACACCATAAGAAAACCGAGTTCCACAAATACAGTCTTTACTAACTAAACACCTAATTCCCTATCCATACTGCTGTCTCAATCAAGAATAAACAGAGAAGAGAATTGTAGAACCATGAAAGCCAGGTAGACGCAAGCCGTCGGGTTATTCCCAAAGGGGATGCGTCTACCTGGCTAGACAACTTGTGTTAAAGCTTAGAACGATATTTTTAAATTATTTGCTGAATTATCTTACGAGTATCTAGGGTTAACACTTCAACTTTCAGAATGAAACCGTTTGAAATTAATATAACTAGCCATGATAAATATCTGAGGGAGCTATCTATGAAAGCTAGTGGATTTATTGCAGATTTTATTATGGGATATCATGACTTAAAAGAATTAAATTTCGATAAATTTATTATTAATAAGATGAAAGAAGAATTCGATATAACTAGCAATAGTATTAAAAAATTTATATTAAAAACATCATTAATTTACCTACCCAAACGTTCCAGTTTTTTAGATATACCTTATATATTGCATGACATTAGGAAAGTACAGTTGTTTGCTATTGAAAAATCCGGAGAAATATTTGGTTCTGTGAAGTATCGAAGTTATACGTATGATTTCTTTTCAAATGAACTTGTCTTTGATATAAAGTCTGAAAATGGACGATTACTTTTATTTAGACCTAAAATTTATTCCGTGGACTTACTCGAGGAATGGTATGATGCGTGGACTAGGCCCTCAATACTTTGTGAATCTAGAGAAGTAAGTCAAATTTATTTCCTTATTCCTCCCAAATACTCTGTTATTAAAAAAGCAAGCTACCGAGTTAGTATAAGAGACAATTTTAGAGATATAATGCACGAATATGGTCGTGTGTATGATAACAGTTCTGGTGATAGAGATTATGTAGCAATTCCGTGGCCATGCCATGAGCCTGATTGGATAGAGATAAAAGCGCAAATAAGAATTCTCAACGGAATTAATGAATATAAAAGACATATTGGAATGAGGAGATTGCAAAAAAGGTATATTAGTTATGTGGAAGTTGCATTTGAAATCATAAAATCCCTTTCACCTTTCATTCCTATATGATAACAGTTCTCACTTTAAATTAATCTAATTAAATCATAATAATACTTCCTTATACTTAGAGTGTGCTTGGACTCGTGGACGACCAGTCTTAGTCTGTAAGAGGCTCTGTTGCTATTATTGATGCATACTCGTCCGAGGCCTTGAGATTCTCGAGCCTAACCTCGTAGTCCTCGTCCAGCAGCCTTGCAATCCCTCTGTGAGGAGGGTGCCTTAGCAAATAATGGAGTGTGTCCTCCCTATTCATGTACGCGAAGAGGTATTCTCCGTTACCGAGAAGGAAGTTAAATTTACCATATTTCCCTAGCTCCGTTGCTAGCCTCCATAATAGTTTTGCAATGTTCTCAAGACCTCTGTCCCATAGCCCGGCGAGTCTCTAAACGATATAGCAGAAAGCGTATTCCGAGCCGGTTTCCCCTATAGGTTCACACCACTCAAGCCCGTAGCCAGACTCCTCCATAATACTGGATACATCACCGTTATGAGCAAAGACCCAGTCCCTATTCCAGAGCTACCTTACGAAGGGATGGGTGTTAACATAGCTTAGGCTTCCATGGGAGGCCCAGCGCACGTGGCTAACAACAATCCTGCTCCTAACCCCTTGAGCCATGAGCCCTGCTATAGGGCTTTCCGGGGCAAGCCGGGGCTCCTTAACAACACCAGGCAACACCCCAGCCATCACGGTGAATCTACCTCTTCTTGAAGCCACGCCGAGTAAAACTAACACTAACGACTCTATTGGACGATAACCCGAAAAAGCTCGCACACGCCTACCACTCGCCTTCCAAGTATAAATACAAGAATTGTGTATAAAGTATAATGGGGGTTTCGTTGGCCTCGCCTTTACTCAAGGATTTATTGACTGAGATTGAACAAGGTCGTTATGCCGTCCCTGAGATTCAGCGACCGTATGTTTGGACTAATCCTCAAGTTAGAGAGTTGTTTGAGTCTATCTATAAAGGATATCCTATAGGTAGTATAATTGTATGGGAGCCTGCCCCAGAGATATTTGAGGAGTATGGCGATTTGTTTAGAGCGTTTTCAAAAGAGCTGGAAGATAGGAGGCGTAATTTTAAGTACGTGGTTATTGATGGCCAACAGCGATTGCTTTCACTGTGGTTAACTAAGAGGGGTAGAGTTACTATAGTTGATACATATGGGCACGAGCGAGAAAGGACTATAAACTTATATTACAACGTAGAAAATGATGAGTTCTTTGTTGATAGAGCAAGAAGAAAGTACGAGAACGACCCTTATGTTTATAGAGTTAGTGATATCCTAGACTATGTAAGGTTTGAAGACGTAGAAGACCTTGTCGAAAGTAAAGAGGTAGACGAGAGCATCCAAAAGAAGAAGATAATTAAGAAGTTGCGTAAGGTTCGGGATTCCCTACTAAATTATCCTGTTAACATATATACAATACCTGAATCAGTTCTTAAGTATCGTAAAGAAGGAGATGATGATAACTTCCTAGAGATATTTGAGAAAATTAGTCAAATGTTTGTGAGGCTTAATTATACGGGAACTCGTGTACGTGCGCCGCATCTTATCATAGCATTGTTAACTGGAAAGACGAGAAGGGTTCTTGGCGTCTCTTTTAGAAAAATGATATCCAAACTGATTTCGAAACTCGATGAAGAAGGATGGGATATAGGAGAAGGAGCCTTGATGAGAACATACCTTGTAATTGCCACGAAAGAACCTAGGTTTAGCCGAGCTAGAAGAACGCTAAATGAACTCAGTGCTAACCAAATCAAAGAATACTTAGAGAAACTGGATGATACCTTAATGTATGTTGTAAATAAAGTTCTAAAATACGAATTAAATATTAAAAAACCATCTTTTCTAAAATCAGAGTATGTAATTGTTCCTATAACTTACTACGCGTATATTAAAGAAAATAGACTAACTCCATCGGATATAAAGGGGCTGATAAAATGGTTAATCCTGGCATCATTTAATCGCCGATATACCGGCCGTCTCGACACTGATATGGCAGAAGATATTGAATCGTTAATTGAAAGCAAAGACATTACTACACTTATAAAGAACCTTCAAACATCGGAGATTCAAGAGGAATGGTTAGACAGATCCGTGGATAGGGAGCATCTTACAATGATATCAATTATATTGAGAGATTCCTATGATTTAATGAGAGACATAACAATCAGAATAAGAGATATTGATGGCAAACATATACACATACATCACATCTTCCCGAGGTCACAGATACAGAAGTACTACAAGGAATATGGTAAGATTGGAGACATGGATTTAGAAACAGCCTATAATCATGTGGCTAATATCACTATCATATCGGAGAGGGCAAATGAAAGTATTGGGAATGAATTGCCATATGTATATTTAAGAGAGATTGACCCCGAAATACTAAAATCGCATATGATACCTCTTGAAGAAGAATTTTGGAAGCTGGAGAACTACCCGAAATTCCTGGAAGTAAGGAAACAGTTAATCATGGAAAAGATAAATGAATTAATCGGGGACAGGTAACGCTGGGGTGTGTTATATGAGTATGCATAGCTTAAAAATTAGGATATCAAAGACAGCAAGCGTACCTCCTATTGACAATTGGACCGCTGAACTTATTGGTGAGCCCGCTATTGCAAGCGATGCACTTTATCCTTTTCTAGCCTTTAGTATCAGAATAACTAATAGGCATAATCAGCAGAGAGGTATAAATCAAATTTCAGGAGATTTATTTATAGGCAAGGAAGTTAATAATCAAATTGAGTTTATCTATTTAAAGCCTATAATAATAGCCAATATATTTCCACAAACAAGTAAAACCGTGAGTCCTCAGCGGAGTATACCGTTAACTATTCCAGCTCAGGGCCATATGGATTTGTATGCCTTAGCAGAATTATCACCAATAGCTTTAAGTAAAATCGAAGAACTTCGTGGTGAAGAAGATGTATTATTTGCGATTAGGCTAAAGTTATGGGTTGGACCTAAAACTGTAGTGCTTCTAGTAAGTCACGCAGGAAGACCGTTCATAAGGGTGGCAAGGTCGGACTGGGCTGAGAAAATACTTCGAGCAACGGGATACATGCAGGTGACGGTCGTAGAACTGCCTGAACCTTTAGATGTACCAGAACTTAGGAACACATTAGACTATTTGAAGGATGCATGGAAAAGATATCATATTGGAGAGTATTATGATGCGGTTACAAATGTTCGTAGAGCATTAGATGCCTTAGTCCAAGGTCTTCAAAATTACGACGTTAATCTCATCAATGAACGTACCGAAAATAACAGAACAATAAGAGAGCCTAACTTTGCGGCGTTTGCCGTTACTGGCGAAAAGGAAAAAGAAGCTATTACTAAGGTCTATAGGGCACTACGTAGTGCTCTGGGAGGACTATCAGCACACGAGGGAGCAATTAATGTAGACAAACAGCTAGCAGAATTTGCAGTTGTAACTGGTCAAGCACTACTTCGGTATTTCACCGCCCGGCTTAGGTATCGAAGACAGGTATAGAGGTTTCCATATTATCTATACAGATACCTTTCTCGATAATCAATCGTGAATCTTGTTTCCATTTAACGGTTTTCGTTGGAAACACAGTTTATAAGTCCCGGGCCTTTGGAGCCGGAGGTCCTAGGTTCAAATCCCGGCGGGCCCGCTACAAATAAACTCCATATATGAGCCTTTACTATTCTCTAAGGAAGAGTTGTTGACCCCTTGTTCGGACGGGAAACCAGGTTAGTTCTAACCTTATCACTGATAA
>JALVKZ010000326.1 GCA_027033675.1 Pyrodictiaceae archaeon
AGCGTGGTTCCCCTCGTCGCTGTCCAGGCAGCAGTAAATATACTGAATAAGCGCAGGGATGAACGAGGACTACTAGCCATAGGGGCTATTCGCTTACTAGTACTAATAGTAGCTATCTTGCTATTAGCGGCGCCTCTAGGGCTGAATGGTGCTGCGCTAGCATTTCTCTTAGCTAACTTAGCTGCATTACCTATAGCTCTCCGCGTGCTAGGAACCGGGGCAAAAACAGTGCTCCTGGCCTGGGGGCTGCAAGTATTATTCGCACCACTCTACGTCCTTGACACTAGCTCATTAATGCAACTGGTTATAGGCTTCCTCGCAGCAGGTATCAGTGCATTAGCAGTTCACTCGCTATCGATACTTCGGCTTAGAGAGGCTACGAGTCTTGTAAGGCTTTTTGCTAGGTCACTGCTCTATGCACGACAGGGAGCGAGGAAGTAGCTTGGAGAGGAGCCCTTGTAATGACCAATAGCAGCACCGAGGCAGGAGTAGAGAAGCAGAGAGACCGTACTAGCAGGGTACACTTGTCCATTGTTATACCTACTTTTAACGAGGCAGACAACATAAGGGTGCTTATTGAGCGCTTATCGAGAGCGCTTAGGAATACTAGTTACGAGGTAATAGTTGTTGACGATGATAGCCCTGATGGTACCTGGAAGGTGGCCCAAGAGCTAGCAGGTAAGGGGTACCCGGTTAGGGTTATTCGTAGAATAGGGGAAAGAGGCCTAGGCACAGCCATTGTTAGGGGCCTCCGCGAGGCCCGGGGAGAGTTCATAGTAGTTATGGATGCTGATCTCCAGCACCCGCCCGAGATTGTTCCCAGGCTATACGAGGAGGCGCTGAAGAGCAGGGCCGACGTTGTAGTTGCCTCGAGGTATGCGAGGGGAGGAGGGGTTAAGGGATGGAGCCGCATAAGGCTCCTTATCTCGCGTGCAGCCAGCCTCCTAGCCTATGTCTTGCTTGCCGAGTCTCGGCGGACAAGTGACCCCATGAGCGGCTTCTTCCTAGTAAGGCGGAGCCTTGTTGAGAAGCTAAGGCTCAGAGGGAGGAGCTGGAAGGTTCTCTTAGAGATTCTCGCCAAGGCCCCGGGCGCAAGGGTCTCCGAGGTACCCTATGTCTTCGAGCAGCGGTATAGCGGCGAGAGCAAGCTAGGCCTAAGAGCTATGCTTGACTATGTGCTTGATCTCTTGAGGCTAGGCGAGTACCGGGCCCTGAAATTCGTCACTGTGGGAGCCACGGGTACTGTTGTAAACCTGGCTGTTCTCTGGCTACTTAAAGGCGTACTAGGAGTCACAGAGTACGTGGCGTTCCCAGCCGCGTTCGAGACCAGCTTGACCTGGAACTTCTTCCTCCACGACCGCTGGACCTTTCAGGGGAAACGGGGAGAACCGGGCCCAAGGGGCTGGCTCCGTTACTGGGCTAAGTACCACGGAGCCGCGCTGGGCTCGATGACGAGCTACCTAGTGATAGGCATTGGACTCACAAAGCTAGGGATAAACTACCTACTAGCCGGGCTCACCGGGATAGTCGTAGGGTTCCTCGCCAACTACCTCATCTCGCAATACGGTGTATGGAGCCTACACAGCCAGGCCTCCCGAGAAGACTAGGCAAAGGGAAGACGTTTTAGCCCTGGAGGACAAGGCCCTTAACCATATACTTGGGGAACACGGCTTGGGTAGAGCACTCTACGCCACTATACTGGCTATCATACTCCTAGGAGTGGCTCTCATAACACCCGTCATGGTTTACCAGCATCCAGTTGTGAAGAGTCTCTTAAATACATGTATCAAGGACCCAGAGCAGCTAAGAGCACTCCTCGTAGAATACAATAGCACTATTCGCGATGAGTTCCGCCTCCTCCGCGACGCCACGAGGCCCGTAGTGGTGATGGCTCTTAACTCATCTAACCCGCTTGTAGCGGTAAACAATGCTGTACCATCACTAGCCGAGAAGTATTGGAGGGACGTAGCAAACCTTGTACTAGGCATAGAGAAGGCCTACTACGCTGCGGAGAAGTACTATCAGTGCACTGGTAACGCCGAGGAAGCAGCAAAGATACTCGCAGAGATAGCTCTCAATAAACCAGCAAAGGAGATTCCGGGCTCTACTATAGCACAGGTAGTCCACACGCTTAAGACGATGAACGTCACTGAGGCAGAGGAGACGATAAAGGTATTCGAGAAGGCGCTAGAAGCCAACGACCCAACACCAATACGGAGCTACGTGGAGAACACGATAAACTATA
>JALVKZ010000327.1 GCA_027033675.1 Pyrodictiaceae archaeon
CTACGTCGTGGTTTCGGAGAAGTTTCTCAACAGAGTCCAGGTCGTTATAGGGCGCGACGAGCGTGTACCTAAGACAATCCTCTATTAAGCCCTTGCTCTCTGGGCCGTGGAAGGGCGGTGTGACGCCCGTGTGGAGGGCGTCGTAGCCTCCGTGCCATCCCCCCTCGAATTTGATTATATAGCGCCTCCCTGTGTAGGCTCTAGCGAGCCTAATAGCGTACATGTTTGCCTCGGTGCCGCTGTTCGCGAAGCGTACTGCCTCTATACCGGGAACGACCCGGGTCAGTAGCTCTGCGTACTCCACGGCGTAGGGGTTCTCGTAGCCTAGGTGGGTGCCCTTGCTAAGGGCTTCTCGCAGGGCTTCCTCGACGACCCGGGGTCTATGGCCTAGGAAGAGCGCGCCGTGCCCCATCCAGTAATCAGTGTAGCGGTTCCCGTCAATATCCCAGACGTATTTTTCCTCTCCCTTCTCGATGAATACTGGGTAGGGCTTGAACCACCTAATGTGGTAGGTTACTCCACCCGGCAGCCTCTTCTTTGCCTCTTCATAGAGCCTCCTAGACCTCGGTGTTTTCCTAATATACGCTTCGTGATATCGCTTTATCAGCTCCTCGAAGACGGCTTCGTCAACCATGCCTGCTACACCGCGAATCTTGGACGGAAGGGCAGGAGATCAACCATTGTTAGTAATCCTGGGCCGTAGCTCTGAATAGCCTCAGCCATGTGGAGGAGTACCGAAGCTGTGCCAGCATCGCCTGGTGTACCGCTACTCCTCCATTTAACGCTGTAATCTTTCCCCTCTATTAGTACCTCTTCGTACTCCTCTGCACCTACATAGGCATGGAACTCTATCCTAATAACCTCCTTGTCGCCGATATATGCTGCGCCATAACCCTTGGCTCCTAGATTCATGCCCTTGTCAACCCTTACGTCATTGGACTTAACGGTTTCCTCAGCGGGCACCACCTCCTGGCCCTCAACAATCCGTGTCGGTTGGATACCAGCAGCATCCGCTACCAAGAGCACAGACTCGGCAAACCCCACATGGCCTGTAAGCTCTCCTCTCCTCATCTTTTCCTCAACAAGGCGTGGATCCATTCCTACGCCTATCTTTCTCTGGAAGGGCTTCCTCCTCTTCGCCGCATCAACACTCCTTACCGCCCGTATTGACTTGATTAAGTGGAAGGGAGCAGTGAGAGTAACCACTAGCGTATCTAGGAGGAAGCCTGGGTTAATCCCAGTACCGAGCACAGCCACGCCGCTTATACTAGCCTTCTCGTCCAGCTTACGTGCTAATACGGGGTAGCGGTACCATGGATAAGCTAGAGTCTCGCAAGTTGAGACAACGTCTCGTCTAAGCTCTATGACTCGGAGAAGCTGGGGATAAACCTTGTCAAGATAGCTGCTCGTGGCATGGATAACAACATCTGCTTGAGCTAGCACTGAGGGATCCTTCGAGACCTTTACGCCCAGGCTCTCTCCGAGCCCAATAACTTCGCCTATGTCGCGTCCCACTAGCCCGGGATCTATATCAACGGCAGCGACTACCTCGTAGCCCCTCTCGAGGGCTAGGCGAGCGGTTAGCCTCGCGATTGCACCGAAGCCGTAAAATCCTACACGCAAGACCCCGACTACCATGCTCAACGTGGGATGAGAGGAGTCTTTCAGCTTTTCCACAAATATACTGCCCAGCTCTATGCCCCGAAGAAATAAAGCAAAACCGGGAAGGTAATAGTGATCTTGTCTTCTTTCCTGTCCAGTTTTCTCGGGCGCCAGGCTCTATAAGTCCTCCTCGTAGCCCTTTACTACTTCTTACCGGGTGGTTGTTGGGAAATGAGCCAGCTTATGGGCTCCAGGCGTATGAGATTCGGGCCAGCTGGTAAGCCAGTCGACATGAAGAGCGGGGACTATGTCAAGGCCGTGGAGTACGTTGCCAAGGAGGGCCTAGACGCTATGGAGTACGAGGCTGTACGTGGCGTCAGGATTAGTGAGTCTAAGGCAAGGGCTATAGGCGAGGCCGCTAAGAGGTACGATGTGCTATTATCGATGCATGCTCCCTATTATGTAAACTTCGCATCCCCCGAAGAGCAGACAATCAAGAAGAGCCAGGAGAGACTCATTGCGGCCGTTCGTGCTTCTTACTGGATGGGTGCCTACGCGGTAGTCTTTCACCCGGGCTACTACAAGGGTAATAGTAGCCGTGAAGAGGCCCTTCGTAGAACTATTGAGTCTCTGAAGCCAGTTATTGAGTGGATGAAGCAGGAGGGTGTAAAGGGTGTATGGATAGCCCCAGAGACTACTGGTAAGAGTAGCCAGGTAGGTGATGTAGATGAGGTGATAGCCATTTGCAGGGAGCTAGATATGGCTAGGCCTGCTGTGGACTGGGCTCATCTTCATGCTAGGAGCGAGGGGGTATTCCCTGCTAGCGAGGATGACGTGATAAGGGTGATAGAGAAGATAGAGAGAGAGCTTGGCTCCTGGGCAGTAAAGCCTCTTCATACTCACTTCAGTAAGATAGAGTATGGTAAGGGAGGCGAGCGTGAACATCATACACTGGCGGAGGATGATTATGGACCCGATTGGAGAATTGTGTGCAGGGCCTATAAAGAAACCGGAATACAGGGAGTCATTATATCGGAGAGCCCTATACTAGACAAGGATGCCCTAGTCATGAAGAGGATATGCCAGGAAGAGGGCTACGTCTAGCCTTACTCCATACAAGTACTTGCCGATAAAATACACCTTATTTGATCTCCCTTATCCCTGTTGTCAACTGGTTTTCTCTCTTAGCCTCTTTATAACCGACTCGGCTAGTCTTGCATGTTTTTTCTCCTCCTCTACGAGTAGCTCAAGAAGTTTTCTCAGAGTAGTCCCCGGCTCAGCTAGTGGTACTAGGTCTTCGTAGCTTGACTGGGCTAGCTTTTCCATGCTTAGATGAGTCTGCACCATCTCTAGTACTCTTTGGGCCTCCTCGGGGCTGGGCTTGTAGAAGAGGAGGTCTCGGGCAAACATTATTGCCGATGTTATTGCCCTCATTAAGGCCCATGCTATCTCTCTATGGACAATACTGTCAAATGCTATTAGGAAGAGCTCCCATCTTGCATGTTCCTCTGTACATGCTTTCGCCATGTCCCTGTAAGCCTTGGCCTCGCACATCTCGTCTAGTGCTATGCTCTCAAGCATCTTCTTCATCTGCTCTAGCTGAGCTATCATCTTCTCTATGCGTTCCTCGGTGGCTCCTAGCCTTGGTTCGCCCGGCACCTCTCTCTGCCCCAGGGACTAGGGTTAGGAGTGTCGTGAATTATAAGGTCGTTTGCTCGTTTATAGAGTATGTTGGAGACACTGCTTCTCGCTATCCCCGGTCTTTCTCGTCTCTCCTCTTCTCCGGTACTCTGGCCTCTATGACGAGGATACCCGGCTTTGAGTCCAAGTAGTTTACGCTTAGTCCAAGGCCAGCTAGTATTCCTCTAAGTACTTCTTCTACGAGTTTTCTTGCTCTATCGCTTTCAAGCGACGTGGAGAAAGCTACGAGTTTGTAGTGATTCTCGTTATTTGTTTCTACGACATCGATGCTTAGTTGGGGTAGAAGCGTTTTTACTAGTATTGTTAGTGCCTCTGAACCGTTTATGCCTCTAGCCCTTATAGCTGTTGTTATGAGCCTGGCGAGTTTTGAGGACTCTTCTTTCAGTCTCTTATAGCTTTCATCACTGCACGTCTCTATTACTGATATGAACTCGTTAAATGGTATTGGCATGTAGCCTAGCTTGGTTAGATCTGCTAAGAGAAAGTTCTCGGCCATAACAAGGGCTATGTCGTCCCTGGTTCTGAGGACACGAGATGCATTGAGAAGGATCATTTCAACAAGCTCTGGTATAGTCATGCCTGCTCTATGGGCGATAGGGGCTAATGAATTAATTACCTCCTCGCTAACCGGGATGAGTTTACGCTTCTTAGCCATGTATTAGCGCCCCTGCCGCGCTAAGACCGTCGTATTCGTGTTGGTCATGTTAGTTCCCTGGGGTAAAACGCTATAAGAGCATCTATTGCTACTCTAAGTAGTGGTTGTTTGTGTAGTGTTATGTGTTGGACTGCAACTCTATTACCATTGCGTCTCCTTCCTCTCTTGTGTTAAGGTTATAGCCCTCTGCGATCCCCTTAATAAGCTTCCTTAGCATATTATCTGTTCTATTATTGCTGGGCAGTAATAATACCTTATTATCCTCGCGTAAGACGTTTTGCATGTTCTCCGTAACTAGGTCAAGGAGATCAGTGAACTCTACCCCTACGAAGCGGAGCGTTGACCCCAGGTTTCTTCCTAGCTGTACTAATTCCTCTTCATTGATCCCAGTGCACGAGTCAAGGACTTGGCGGGGTACGAGAGAGAAGCCAAGCTTAGTTAACCTGTTGAGCACTATTGTTCTCCTAATAATTGCTGGTGCGAAGAAACCCTTAGACTCAACGTCTATGACTCCACTAAACAACGCTCTTAGGTACGATGAGAGCGTCATCCCATACTTTGAGGCTATGTCTTTAAGTGTGCTTAGTGTGTCTGAGTCAAGCATAACCGGTCTACGTTGCTTCTGGTTCATCTCTCCATACCTAGTTATTATATCTCGGAGTATTCGGATTTAACACTATTGTTTACACTATAGATAACTATGCACTATCTCTAAGTAAAAGTTTGGTACAAAAGTAGTGTATAGTTATACTAGCTTAGGACAAGTACTAGGCTGCCGTACTGGAGATAGTACTCTACTAGGTTTTCCTCGAATACTAGGCGGCTAAGAGTTATAGACGAAGCTGATGGCGGTAATGGTGGGTTACTTGCCGCTAGTGTATAAGATCCCTGTATGTTATATAATAGTAGGTTTGCTGGCAGAGCGTCTAGGGATGAGTATATTGTGACGTTGTACCTACAATCCATGTTATTGATTGTAATCCATTTGCCACCGATATGCATCATATAAGTAAATGAATAATTAGCTATATGCCCACTTATTCTAGTTATTCTTGCCTCTGGGCTATAACCCTGAGGGACAAGATTCTCCGGGGCAAGTACGTATCCATTAGCTGTCCCATTGATTCCCTCCATTCCTATGTACATGTAGAGGTCTGCGCCAGTAACAGCATAATGTGGTATCCAGGTACTGTTACCTGGATTGCTCCACCCAGTCCATCCAGCTGCGTACCTTATATCCAGCACAACAATAGCTACTTTCATATTTCTTGGCAGGAGCCGTGGGCTAAGAGTTATTTCCACTACTGTAGCGTTATAGATGGCTAGTGGCTCCGCAAGGTTAATAGTCTCATAGGGTACCTGGACTAATTCCTGCCAAGTATTATCAACATACCCCGCATAGTTCTTCTCAACTATTATCTTTCCCGGGTCATAGCTATTCGGGCTAAACACATGAAGCTTGACATCAATGTACACCGGGTTAGATAGTTGCTTAACCCCAGTTATAATGGGCCAGGTTAAGGGACAAGAACCGCCCGACATATAATGATTATATCTTTGCACAATTGTTATGTTATTATAGCCAGGTATAAAGTATATAGTGAGCTTGTAGCTGTTAGAGAGCTGTGTTACGAGGAACGGTATATATATGCTCCCAATAACACCTGTATCAACCCTTATGTTATCTGTTCTTATCTCTGTTGTTGTACTTGACTGGTCCCAGCCATAGTTATATGTCGTTATGGGTGGGAACGTTATACCATGAGGGTAAAGATAAGCCTTTGCCCAAACAATGTAATTATAGTAATGCTCGTTAGGTGTCCAGACAGTTGCGTTTAGTTCCTCGTGCTCTAGGTGGATTAATCCATTACTTATTATCAGCATTCTTCTGTACAAGTGGTATGAATAGCTCCGCGCAATGCTACTGTAAGTGAAAGAAGCCTTTACACGCCTAATCTGGCTACTAGCAATGCTATCGATGCCTGTCTTGTCGCTATACGAGGTATAGCCCGGCACCAAGCCTACGGCAACGGCTCTGCTTACCTGGCTCTGGAATGCTTTGGAGAGTTCACCGTAAGCCCAAGACAACTCAAGCGCCGGAGAGTACAAGAGGTATAGGATTCTTTTCACTGCCAGCCTAGAGGCGTTTAACGCGATATCCTCGTAGGCCTCGCTGCCTCCGGGTAGCTGCTCGGGCTGAGCGCAGCCTCTTAACAAGCTGCTCGTATTTACGAGGACTCCGTGCATACACCACTTCGTTGGGTCAAGCTCATACCTATAAACCCACGTACCAAGCTTGTGCTCAACCACTACTACGCTCTCGGTGCTACACGGTAGTGTTATGGTTGCATTGTTGCCTATAAAGTCATAGGTATAGTTCCTCCCATCGAGCGTCACCACTATGGCCCTCAGGGGCTTATCCGCTGTAGGATAGACGCTAAGCACTGCTCTGAGTACTCCTCCTGAGCAGTTGCCTAGGGGCTTAAGCACCATACGTGGAGGAGCCGAGGAGGCAACCGTCTTCACGGCAACAAGTGCGGTGTCGAGGCTTCTCTGAATGACAACATAGATAGCGGCTAGAGATATAACCGTTATAATTGCTACAAAGAGCCCGGCTAGGGTTCCTCCTAATCCACGAACCATACCTATGCCCCGGAATAGGGTCCAAAACACTCTCCACGGCTAGGAGTGTTGAGCGAAACTAAGACGTACAGTGACAATCATTGCC
>JALVKZ010000328.1 GCA_027033675.1 Pyrodictiaceae archaeon
GAGCTTCTCGGCGAGCCTTGTCGCTGTTTCGAGGGCCTCCTCGGTTCCGGTGAACCCTGCATGCTCTGGGCCCTCGTAGAAGGCGGTGTGCAATATATAGGCATCTTTGCGGAGACCGAGAAGGCTCCGGGCCAGCTCGCGCACCGGTTCCTGCCCGGCTTTCTCGGCGACTAGGTGAATTATCTTGGGCGCAGTAGCAGTAGTGACCTTAACGACACCGTCCTCGATGAAGCCTCTTCTACGAAGCTCTTCTCGGAGCCCAGGGTCTAGCTCCGAGGCTAGCTGAGCTAGTGCCGCTACCAGGGCCTTCCACGCCGCAAACACCTTGTTCAGGCTCTGCCTAGGAGACCTAGTATGCTCAGCGTAGAACTCCTTGAGCCACATGTTTGCCTCGCTTAGCCATCGCTCCACAGCGGTATTCGCGGTATTTGCGCCTCCTAGGCCTCGCCGCAGTTGCGCAGACAAGTGCCTAGTGCCCCCATCTGCTCTTAGCAATCCCTATTCTTCTCTCTTAGTTTTTTGCCTCTTAGGGGCCCGGATTGAGCTGTATTCTTTTTCGTAGTAGGAGTCTTATCCTTCCAGGCATCTATCCTAGTACTAGAGAGGAGGTGCACCTAGGTGTTTGCTCGCCATCCCCTAGAGCTTTCTAAGGATAAGCTCTCCGAGAAGGACCTCATCGATGCTCTGCGCCTAGCTGTTATAGCTGAGCTTGACGCTATTAGCTTCTACCTGCAAGTCGCTGAGCGAGCCTCCTTGGAGGACGCTAAGAAGGTCTTCACTGATGTTGCCCAGGAGGAGAAGACACATGTTGGCGAGTTCCTCGAGTTATTGAAGAGGCTTGACCCGGAGCAGGCTGAGGAGCTCCGGAAGGGTGCCGAAGAGGTAGCAGAGCTAACTGGGAAGACGAGGAGCGGGGATGATCCTGCCGATCCTCCCGGCGAGGAGAGGTTCGAGGAAAAAGTCTCTAGGCTCTTTAGAGGGGTTGCGGACTCGGCGAGAACCATTAGGAAAGTGTTCCCAGTTACTGTTCTCGGGCCCGGAATAGACTACGTTGTCGCGCTTAGCGTGGGTTTCAGCGAGGCCGGTGTAGGCGTTGAATCCGAGACCGTTATACCGCTACGAGAGGTAGCAATAGAGTTCATTGTGCCCCAGAGACTGATTGACCGGCACGAGCGCCTAGGAGAGCCCTTAGAGCCCTTGGTAGAGTACGCGGCTAAGCGCTTCGTAGCCGAGGAGGAGAAGCTCTTAGTAACCAGGTTACTTGAGGCAAAGGACTCGCTGAGAACCAGTATAGGCTCCTGGGAGAGGCCAGGCGAGGCAGTAGACGATGTTGCCCGCGCAGTAGCCGAGCTCGAAGCAGAGGGGTTTAGAGGCCCCTATGTTCTCCTAGTCTCCCCGCAGCGCTACGCCAAGCTACTAGCAGTACACGAGCGCACCGGCATAATGGAGCTAGCTAGGATAGAGAAGCTAGCCAAGGTAGTAAAGACGCCGTTTCTGTCACATGAGCAAGCAATACTGGTATCGGCAGAGAAGACCGGGCTCGACATAGTAGTGGGCGTCGACACCCAGGTGGACTACATAGGGCTAGAGGGCACCGGGCACAGGTTCAGGGCGTGGGAGACAATAGCGCTCCGAGTCTTCAACCCACACGCAGTAGTCAAGATGACACAAGAGTAAAGAAGAGACAAGACAAGCCCTTAGACAATAACCTCGCCATATATTTTTCTATGAGCCTTGTGCACTCCTGGGCGAATGCCTAGGCTCTCACCACGGCTACTGCCTCTGCGCGGTTCTCCACGGATACTAGTCTCCCATCTCGTAGCTTCACTATTGCCTTTACTTTCATGTGTTTCTTGGCTTCGCTTGGGTGATGCGTGACCATTATTACTGGTGTTTTCCTCTTCTCCGCCTCAGTGCTTACTAGCTCCATCAGCTCGGTTCGTGTCTCCTCGTCTATGTGGTCGAATGCCTCGTCGAGTAGGAGGAGCTTTGTGTCTAGTACTAGGGCTCTTGCGAGTGCTACTCTTTGCTGTTCTCCCCCGCTTAGTTGCCACGGCATTCTTGCTAGGAGGTGTTGTATGCCTAGCCTGGCCGCAGTTTCCCTTACTCGTTCCTCGACGAGGTTCTCGGGTAGGTGGCGGGCTCTTAGCCCGTAGGCTATGTTGTCGTAGACATTCATGTGGCGGAATAGTGCTAGGTTCTGTGGCACATAGCCTATCATTCTCTTGCTTGGTGGGAGCATGTGCAGCGGTGTGCCATCTAGTATTATCTCTGCGTCTGCTTTTATCACGCCTGCTATTGTCTTGAGTAGCGTTGTTTTACCGGCGCCGTTGGGCCCGAGTACTAGTGTTACCCCGTTGCCGGGGAGGTCTAGGCTTATGTTTCTCAATACCCCCGCCCTGTGTATGCGTATATGGAGCCCCATTGCTCTACACCTAGGCCTCTTTTTGTGAGTATTTTCTTCTCAAGAGTGTTTAGAGCGTGTACTATTAGGGCGACGCTGAGCGTTAGCACTAGTATTATTGCTGCTACGTGTGCCACGTCTAGTAGATCGGCATAGATCATTGCTAGGTATCCGAGCCCGCTTGGCACAGCTATCATCTCTGCTGCAAACACCGTCTTCCAGGTCATTACTGCTTCTATCTTTGCTGCTGGGAATATCTTTTCAAAGACCCTTGGGAGTATTATTGTCCGCCATAGGTAGGGGCCTTCTGCTCCAAGGGTCTGGGCTACTGCTACCTCCTCTGGGTCTATGCTCCGTAGCGCTGAGAATACTTGGTAGAGTATTGGGGGGAATGAGCAGAGGAAGCTAGCTGCGACAGGGAGACGGAAGGAGTCAACCCCCATTGCTGCTATGAGTAGTGGTATCCATGCTATACTTGGCACAGACGCTGCTATAGATGCTAATCCCTCTAGTGAACCTGTTAGCGGGGATGCTAGGAGGCCCGTGCCGAGGCCTATTACCAGCCCCGCTACGAGGCCGAGTGTGAAACCAGTTACTGCTCTTAGGGCTGTGAGCGTGTACGCATCTACTAGTTTCTCTAGGAAGTGTTTCTCCGTGAATACTCTCGCTATGTCCAGGGGTGATGGAAGCCACGTACTGGGGTGAAGCACGGCGACTAGTTGCCAGGCTGCTAGGAGCGCCGCGTACAGCGCTAATTGTAACACACGGCTATTCATAGCCGAGTTACCCCCTCTTCTCTGAGCACAGTTTCTCGAGGTCCACGAGCCGGCTAGCGATACTTATCCTGTGCTTTATCAAGCCATATTTGTACATAATGTTGACTAGTTTCTGCATCTCCTCTGCATCGATGCTAGTGGTTAACTGGAGCCTCGTGAGACTGGTCTTTGCTATCCTGGGAGGTATTCCCAGGTACTTGGAGTCTATGATTGCTGCCTCGTCTAGGTGGTTTACCGCCCAGCTTGTCGCCTCGCTGTTTATCCTTGCTAGTTTGCAGACCACCTCTGGGTGCTTCTCCAGGTACTTCGCTGAGACTGCTAGATAGCTCCCAGGCATGCCCGGCCATAGATCCTGGGCTATTAGGAGAACGTGGAGTCCCTTCGCCTCAGCTATGCTCACGTATGGCTCGGGCATACAGGCTGCATCCACTGAGCCCGTTAGAACTGCGGAGAGTATTGCCGGGGGCTTCATGAACACTATCTTGGCGTGGAATCCGTAGCGCTTCTCCACGAGGAGCAGTAAGACGTGGGTCTGTGCACCGTTACCAGTTACTGCCACCACGGGCTCTGCGAGGCCTCTCAGATCATCGATGCTCTCTATACCGGGTCTACCAACACAGCCATAGCCATAGTAATGTGTTGCCTGCACTATGTAGATATTAGCTCCTTTATCAATCATCTTCACCAGGGGGGCGAGACAAGCCCAGGCGACGTCTATCTCGCCCTTCGCAAAGGCGGCTGCGAGCTCTAGCCCGGTCCGGAACTTCACGGTCTTCTCGACCCTTAGGCCATTCTTGTTGAAGAGATCCTTGTCTAGGGCTACCCAGGCTGCGGTGGCATGCGTGTTGAGTTCTATTCCTAGCCTTATGCCAGTGGTCTCTGAGGCTACTCCGTGGTGTAGCAGTATTGCTGTTGCTAGTAGAGCTGCTAGTGCAACAGCAAGCAGTGATGCCTTCACTAGGCGCCACCACTTAAGACTGCCAAGAATAATGCAGAAAAACACGTACCCGGACATTTACGGCCAGAAAATAACTAAAAATATCACACAAAGGCTACTAAACGGTGACCCGTAACGGGAAGAATCAAGATAGAGCCAATCCTCTACATAGTCTGTGACGAAACCCGGATAGGGGGACGTGGGCTAGTAGCAGCGCTCCAAGCCATAGAGGAGACGGGGAGCCTCCGCTCAGCAGCAGAGAAATTGGGCATAAACTATCGCAGGCTATGGACAAGGATCAAGCAAGCCGAGAAACTACTAGGAAAGAGACTAGTAGTAAGCGATAAGCGGGGCTCAAGGCTAACAGAGGAAGCAAAGAAGATAATCAAGGCGTACCAAGAGGCCATGAGGAAGCTACGCGAGACAAGGCTCCTAGACGGGCTAGACACCGGAGCAGAGTGCAGCGACTAGCGCCTAGTTAACACCTCCTCTAGCTCATCGAGCCTCTCTATAAGCTCCTTGACCCTCTTCATCCTATCCCTATCTATCTCCACGGGCTTGTACATAGCTAGTGTATGCACCTTCTCAGCCCACGCGATAACGTTACGATACTCCTCGACTAGTTTCCTAACCCTCTCAGCGAGCCCAGCGAGGCCCCGCTCGCGGAGCCTCTTCTCGATCAAGCGGAGGATAACCGACACGGAGCAATTATGGCTAGAACCGGGATCCACTAGGTAGAGGAGAGCAGATGCACGGAGCTGGAGAGCAACATATAGGTGATAAGCCGCTGGGACTAGAAGCCCCTTCTTCTCTAAGTCCTCAGCCTTCTCAAAATTAAGCCTATAGCCGAGGAGAAGGCTACTGAGAACAGCACCCACCACCACGCACCCTCACTATAACGCTACACGCCGCGATAATAACTAGTAGCCAGTCCTAGTGCGCTTGCACCTTTAGCACCGCTAAGCCTATCACGGCTATCGTGCCCCATATGGTAACAAGAAGCCCTATAATCCACTTAGTGAGGCTATCCATGCGCTCCTCTAACCGATCTATTCTCTGATCAATCCTATCTATTCTCCGCTCAAGCCTTGCTATATCATCCTTTGTAGCAGCCTCTCTGAGTAAGGCCTCTAATAGTAGGCTTCTCAGGGACTCCTCTGAGGCGATATCAGCCGCTAGTCTCTTGGCAAGCCTCTTAGCAGATTCTGGCTCCTTATCCATCTCCTCTAGGAGGCGATTAATAAGCGACAAGGCACTAGCTCCACCCTAGAGGATGGGGCAAAGGAGAGGGATAAACATAACTACTACACCTAAGAGCAAGATTAGGGCAGCTTGACACCCGCATAGTATTAGGTGATTACTCGCCGCCCTTGGCTATAGGACGCATCGATGAAGGGGCAAGGCATAGTAGCCTTTAGTAACCAATAGTTACTGGTCTTTCAACGAATTACTGTGCTTCATAGAGGCACTAAGTACTATCCATAGCCCTGCTATTGCTAGGGCTATACCTACGACTAGTAGTGCTATGCCTATTAGGGTATGGACTAGCATTGTCTCTATGCCTGCCACTATCAATGATACCGAGACCGGGGAGAGAACTGTTATTGCTCTATGCTCTCGGCTACTTAGCCATGGGTAGGCATATGCCTCCGGCCTCTTCAGCGATAGGTAGGCAAGGTAAAGCGGTAGCCCTGGGAGAGTAAGGAGTATCACCGCTGCTGCGTAGAGCCCCTCTGACCATGCATTCATAGCAATGATTATTGTTGGCGGAATAGTTCCTAGAGCCGCTAGGACTATTACTACTTTGAGGGCTCTCTCCACGCCTTTAACCGGCTCCACTTGGCCGAGCGGTGCTGGCTCTTTTACCGACTCTCTTTCAGCGTAGATGCGAGAATACTCTGTTAGAGCAAATACCGTTGATGTATCTGCTACAGCAAGGAACATTGCCTCGGCACTGGTCCCGGCAAGCACACCTATGGGTATGGCTATGGCCCCTATAGAGGCCAGGGCTATACCCATTAGCTTGTTTAGCCTCGTCCATGCCCTTTTAGTGGTCATCGTGTACGCTACGCGGAACCCGATAAGAGGGTTTGGGGGTATCTTGTCAGCGGCTAGTACTAGTGGTAGCGACGCTAGTAGCTGTAGGAGCCCTATGAGGATGCTGAGTAGTGTCTCAGCGTTCATAGATGTCTTCCCCGTGAGCTAAGGCTTATCCTCCGGTGCATAGCTCTGTTCTCGCCGCTGCTAGTTCGTTATAGAGTCTCTGAGTGCAGGGAAGCGCTATTATTACATAGGCCTTGCCTGTATTAATAATGATTGCCTTGTTGGATGAGTGTGCTAGGATTATTACGTAGGCTTTCCTCCCGTCATGGGTTCTATAGTAACCCATATGCGTTCCTGATGTAGGGTCTGAGACTCCGTTTGTCCTTATGCTTAGCATATCTAGGGCCTTCTTCGTACTCGTGAGGCTCATCGACGAGTTACATATGTCTACGTCTACTACCTTGTCCTCGTAGAATCTCAC
>JALVKZ010000329.1 GCA_027033675.1 Pyrodictiaceae archaeon
AGTAGACGACGAGAACGCTTATCACTATTACTCCGGCCGGGGCGCCCATGGCTCACACCTCCTTCAGGCTTTACTTGCCATGCTGCTTCTTTGCAACCTCTCTTCTCAGCTTAGCTGGTGCCTCGCCGAAGTAGAGTGCTGGCCCCACTATTATGAAGTACCAGCCGAGTAGCAGACTGATAGCGTCGCCTGTCCAGGTCTTTGAGGAGCCTATGTGTCCTCGGAATGGGCCTATAGCGAATGAGTATAGCATTAGTATTACTCCTAGCACCGTTATAGTGAGTCCAAGTGCTCTTACAGCAGCGCTCTGGGGCATACATGGTTCACCCTTGTTAGGTGGTGTTATTCTATTAGACTACCTGGACACAGTTTTTTAGCCGATTAATTAGAACCCTTTGTGCCTCATTTAAAGAGTTTATCCTATTACTTTTATATGATTAAAATTAACACTTGATAACTAAGTGCCTAGTTGTCATAAAGTGGCGTGAATCAGTGATAATACTAGGCCTATACTTATTAGAGCATTTGATGGAGAGGCATCGCGTAGGGGAATGACTAGGTTGAATACGTGGTGGCTACTGTTCTCAATAATAGTGATACTATCCTCGTTGACTGTTCTCTGGTTCTTCCAGATGAGACGCTTACTCGTAAGACGCATGAGGCTCGTCATAGGCCTCTTAGAGCGCGTGCTGAGGCCTCGTGACCAGGAGTATACATTGCTAGGCTATCTTGTTGGGTTCCGGGCTGTCTATAGGTTGCGTTCAGACCGGGTTCCACGTGCCTGGGTTCTTTACATGATTCCTCCTCATCACGTGCTCCTCTACGTTCCTGTAATCCTCCTAGCGGGTAGGAAGGAGAGACTTGAACTAACTTTCCGTCTTTCTCGCCCACCGGGTGGCGAGGCGCATATCTATGACCCAAGAGACCGCGCTACCAGGAGGAGCGTGAGAATAGACCTTACTAAGTACCGTGGAAGGCTCTATGAAAGGGAAATAGAGGTTCACGGGAGAACGTACAGGGCGATATATAGTAACGAGGAGGCTCTGAGGCTTGCTCACCAGGTTCTCAGCGAGCTAGCCTCCTTGGTTGACGTAAAGAGGGTTACGATAGCCTCAAGGGTCTCGGCATTCCACGTAGCCTTTATCCCACGGGTAGGTGTCCTCGAGGAGACATTGAACCGTATAGTGTCGCAGGCCTATAGGCTAGCCAGGTAGAGGCTTTTTCTAGAAAGCCAGGTTTTGGCTAGATAGTGCTCAGCGGGTCCACTATCTTCACGCCCCTCCACGAGGGGGTCTAGCCCGCCACACTCATCATGGCACACGGGTAGCGTCTTTGCCCTTTTGCGCGCTATTGGGGTAGGGCCTTATTCTTCTTAAGCTCTTCTAGGAACTCTGTGAATGCTTCTAGGAACTTTCTTGCATCGTCCTCGTTGTGCTGTATAGAGGGGAGTAAGTGCGCCATGTGCTCCGATACGTAGAGTATATTCTTGGTCCTCATGTAGGCGTGGAGGGCTTCGTAGACCTTATTGCTCCACCTCTTCTCTAGGGCCTCTCTCGTTGACCAGGGTCGTTCCTCTGTGAAGTGTATGCCCACTATGGTTCCCTCGCCTGTTGACCAGCATGCGCTATTGTACTCGCTGCACCTCTTGTCAATCTCTCCTCGCACCCATCTCCACAGCGTGTTAACCCTCTCGTACACATCTCTGTGCTCGGCAAGATACTTCACGGCAGTGTATCCAGCTAGTATTGTGAGGGTGTTGCCAGCGAACGTTCCTCCGTGGAAGCTCCGTTCCCGTGGATTGGCTATCTCGGTGTGATCTAGTAGCCTCATTATCTCGGAGCGCGCGGCGAATACCCCTGCTCCCGCTACTCCTCCCCCAACTATCTTGCCCAGTACCACTATGTCTGCCCCTACCCTGTAGTATTCCTGGGCACCGCCGAGGGCTAGGCGGAACCCTGTTATGACCTCGTCGAAGACTAGTAGGGAGCCATACCTGTCGCTTAGCTCTCGTAGCCCCTTGAGGAACTCGGGCCTAGCTGGTATAGCGCCACCAGCGCCTAGCACGGGCTCGACTATTATCGCTGCTACGTCGTGGTTTCGGAGAAGTTTCTCAACAGAGTCCAGGTCGTTATAGGGCGCGACGAGCGTGTACCTAAGACAATCCTCTATTAAGCCCTTGCTCTCTGGGCCGTGGAAGGGCGGTGTGACGCC
>JALVKZ010000330.1 GCA_027033675.1 Pyrodictiaceae archaeon
GGCAAGAGAGACAATAAACAATTACCTCAACGAAGAAGGCCTGGAAGCCCACGGAGACCTATACGTCATAGAACTCGCCAAGAAACTAGGCTACTGCAGCCCCGCCGAGGCAGCAGAACTCGCAGAGACACTCCCAAACCTAGGCCGCTACATAGATGAAGACATAGTGCATGAAGCCGCCTGGAGGCTCAGAACCCAGCGAGCCAACCATCCAGCCAGATTATATTGACCGCATCTGACGGTGCAGCGGGCTATTTAACCAAGGACTACCCCGCTTCGCCTCCCTATTAACTCCGCCCAGGGGTCTCAGACACTGCAGCACCCACTGCTTAGACCTCTCAGCGGGACCCCGGGATGCAGAGAACCGTCCCACGCACCCGCTTCGAGGCACTAGTACTAGCCTACCTCTACGAAAACCGCGACCAAGGAGTAACCGAGGAGGAGATAAAGCGCATAGCAAGGACACTGGCCACCGACGGCTTCAGGTCAGCCCTCCTACCACCGCCCAGAGACGAGAAGGAAGTGATAAACTACATCAACTACCTAGTCCGGCGGGGGAAGGTTAAGCGCGTAAACGGCCGCTACTACCTCGTCGAGGAGAACCTCACCCGCCCGATGAGGATAGTAGTACGCAGCCTGGTTAAGAAGTATAACGTACGCAGCTTACTAAGGTAGCTTTGCAAAGATTTAAAACAGGCATTAGCCACACGGTATTTTCATCACAATCTTGGGGGCCCCCTTGCCCGCCAGCGGAGGCCTTGACTACCGCTACGTCAAGGACGTCGTACACGGCTTCATATACCTCCCACGCAGCCTCTTCAGCCTCATAGACAGCCCCCTATTCCAGAGACTACGCAGCATCGCACAGACCGGGCTAGCACGCCTCGTATACCCCGGCCTATCCCACACACGCTTCGAGCACTCACTAGGAGTAGCATATGCGATGTCACGCGCCGTAGCAAACATGGCGAGAAACACCAAGCTGCTCTACCAGAGCTACCGGGCACACCTCACGGAGCCCGACGAGGTACAGGAAGCAGTAATCGACGCTGCACTGAAGCTCGCGGACAGCCTTGCAGACCCCCAGACCGAGGAGCTAGCCGCACTCGTAGGCCTCCTACACGACATAGGCCACCTAGCATGGTCCCACGTATTTGAGGAGGCATTCATAGCAGTAAAGGAGACTCGAGGTGCACCACACGAAAGATTAACAATACACATAGCGGAATCGCTAGCTAAATCCTGCCCGCTAAGAAATAACAGCGGTCTCTGTGAACGGGCAAAAGATATTCTTAAAGAAGCTTATGTTGGGGAAGAGAACCACTGCACTATGGAGCTGGCACTGGGTGCAGGAGATAAGACACGTGTAAGCAGTCTAAATGAGCTCGTGAACTGTATACTAGCTAGGCTGCTCAGCTCCTCAGTGGACCTTGATCGCGCTGACTATGTGCTTAGAGATAGCCTCCACTCCGGCGTCACGTTCGGCCACATAGACCTCGAAAGGCTGTACAACGTACTGGTATTGGCTACAAGAATAACAAATCACGAAGGTGACTACATCGAGGTTGAATTCGAACCCGCCATAATGGACAAGGGCATATCTGCGGCAGAGAACCTCCTAATAGGCCGTGTATACATGTACAACGAGGTCTACCTTCATAACATAGTCCTCTACTACAGCACCGTCGCACAGAAATACCTTACAATACTGATGAGGCTTGCAACAGAGGTAGAAGGCTTAGAGAGTTGCGGAAAAAACTCAATCTTCTGCAAGCTACTAAACTGTATGAGCGCTATGGCAGTAATCGTAGCTGGAGGTAGTGATGGAAGTTGGGAGGCAGAAATAAGTAAAGATAATCTCAAAGAATGCCTCCACATGCTCACGGATCCATTTATAGAAGCAAGTCTACGACTCTTTGCCTACCCTGCCCTAGGCCGCGTAGAACTAGCCAAAGCAGAACCTATTCAAGAGTATCTACGCAGCGACCCCGTGGCAGCTGTAGCACTAATAGCCTTGGCGGACACCATCGTAGCGAGGAGGAAAGCACCAGTAATTATCATACCGGGTGAACACGCCACAAAAGCACAGAGCCGTGTAAAACATTACGGAGACGTAAGCTATATAATTACAAGCATAAACCGGGACACCTGGTTCGCAGCAATAAACACCTACAGCTTCAAAGCAATAAAGGACACCGTATGGGT
>JALVKZ010000331.1 GCA_027033675.1 Pyrodictiaceae archaeon
TTATAGCTCTTAATACGTTATGGGGCTTTATGGGTGGGTTGTTCTGGCCCCTAGTACAGACTGTTGCCTCCTCGCTCTCCCCGAGGCGCAGCGGGACTGTTATGTCGGTTTACTTCGCGACGGGGTCTCTGGGTACACTTGTTGGTCAGTTTCTCTACGGCCACCTAGGCCTAAGCGATGCCGGTGTGCTTCGCTTATCAGCGCTCCTCTTCATAGTATCTGGTACTATGTTCGCCTATGTCGCTGCTAGTGTTCCCCTGGAGCGTATAGGTGTTAAGCAGCGCCGAGGCCTCGCCGGGTTCTCCGAGATCCTGGGGGCAGGGCCCATGGCTTTCTGGATAATATTCGCCGCCTTTGCTGCCGGATACGCCTCTGGCATTCTCCGCGAGTTCCTCTACATATATCTCCACACAGCCTACGGGTACTCTAAGAGAATGATTAGTGACCTTCTCTCCTCTGCCGGGCTACTAGCCCTCGGGGTCGTGCTAGCCGTGGGGCCTATGAGCGATAAGTGGGGTACTGGCAGGGTACTAGCAGCTATACTCCTCCTCGGAGCATTTGGCCACATACTGCTGGGCGCTGGGGGAACCCCGCTACTTGTTCTCGCTGGGCTCTCAGCAGCCCTCGCCGCTGGTAGAGCTAGTCTCCCCCTGACAAGGAATGCTGTTGCTCTTGGAGGCGGGCGAGGAGTCTACGCGAGCCTCGTCGGGTTATCGAACATGTTGTCTAGCCTTGGCCAGGTAGTCGGGCCCCTCGTGGCCGGGTGGCTCTACTCCCGGCTAGGCATGGAAAGCCTATGGCTGGTCCCTGGCCGTTCACTGCCATTCCTTATCGCGGCGGCTGTGCTTCTGGCCACCCTCGGGCTCTACCCGCTAGCAGCGCGTGCTCAAAGGCGTTGGAGCACATGAGCCACGGCGTCTCGGTGGAGCGGGGTCTGCCATGCCAGGCTCTCTCCTATGCCAAGCACCTTGTCCCTCGCAGGGGGCACGTTGTCTAGCCATAGTGATTCGCGTCTCTCGGGTATAACTGATACAAGATTGTGGTCCACTAGTAGGCCTAGTAGCTCCCTATCCTCGAGAACCCTCTCCTCTGCAGAGCTGGGGTCCTCGACGAGGAGCCGTAGGGTCTCCAACGAGCCTGGCCTGAGCCCTCTCAGTAACGTGGCTAGGCTCTTCTCCTCAGCCAGCCATGCCACGGCATCCTCGATGCTCCACCTCATCGCGTAGAGTACTCTAAGCACTCGTGGATTACCGCCACTAGCGCGCCACGCAGCATCCAGGCCGGGTTTATTGCTGGGTATTTGCTCGTAGAGCTCCCGGAGACCACTCTTATCCATGTTCCATAGATAGAGGCTCATGCTCCAAGCATGCCTGGAGAGGGTTAGGCGTGATCGCCCCTCACTACTCGTAACCATTACTACTATTTTGTCGTACTCCGCGCCCGGGTACTCTATGAGGTTGAGCAACTGCTTAACATACGCCTCTACCCTGCCTAGCCCAATAGCTTGGAAAGCATCATCGAGAAGTACTGCTAGCCGGGGCTTCCCCAGCCTGCGCATAGCTTCTCGAATAAGCATCGAGGCGGCCTCGACGAGGCCCTGAACCCTCTCACCCGCAACGCCCCTGAGCAGTTCTCGTGACGCCTCGCGGAGACCCGGGGTCACGGAGACAGCGCCGCCGAGGGACTCGGCCAAGGCGTCAATGTAGAGGACCTCGTATCCATGTTCCCGGAGAAGGAGCATGGCTTGACGCAGGAGCGCTGTCTTGCCAGAGCCCTCCGGGCCATAAATAACCACGGGTAGGCTCGTGCCCTCCTCGGCGAAGCCTAATATACGTCTAAGGCCGCGCTCACGGTCAGCGAAGCGTACTCGTAGCCCCGGAGCAAAGTCCAGCAATACGCGGCTAGCCAACAACGCGGCACCAGGGGATAGAGGGAGCTAAGCGCAGGAAAAACGCTTAGAGTAACCGTATCGCCTCATCTCCTACGCTGGCCCCGTAGCAGAGCAGGCCAAGACCAGGAAGGAGTACGTAAACGGGGATAAACCACGACATCTACGACAACTATCCCTACCAAGTATACATAGAGGAAGCCCACGTCTCTTGCTAAGAGAAGACCTAGGAGCAGCAACAAAGAGGCTGGCAGAGAAACAAGCAGAGAAGACAAAGAGAATGGACCTCGTCATGCAGACCAAGAGACTCAAAG
>JALVKZ010000332.1 GCA_027033675.1 Pyrodictiaceae archaeon
ATCTTCGGGTAACTACCAACAACTGTGACGGGGAAGGCCCTCGGGACACGATACTCCTGGGCCAAGACTTCTCTCCTCGGGCAACTCTAGCAAAAAGCCCCTAGATTTTATCAGCTCCTCCCATGCATGCATCCTCCTCGCCTCTTCTACAAGCACGATATGAGGGGGCAATGAAGAAGGGGATCCTTTATTCATGTTAACCTGTTAGCTTTATATTGGTGTGGGAGTCCTAGTTTATGTTAACAGGGTGCATCTGGCTTGGAGACGTATCGGGAGCTTGCATGCCAGTACTTGTTGAGTCTTCGCGATAACTTGCGTGAAGGCCGCTGGGCACCCGCGGCTAGTGATGCGCTCCACTTAGCTGATACGGTAGCGGCTATGGTTCTCGAGAAGCACGGGGTACATGTTCCCGGAAGTCATCGTGGACGTCTCCTGGCTCTTAGCAGACTAGATGAAGTACTGGCCAGGATTTATGGAAGATTACAGGAGCTGTATTCGAGGATGAGCTACCTAGGACTCAATGGAGGCTTAGCCAGGGAGATTAGAGACCTAGTGGAGCAGCTCCTTGAGGGGCTTGAGAGACATGGACTCAGCCTCCGCTACTAACTTGGCAGGAATGGTGCTTAGCCTGTGCCCTGGGGCACAGGCAGTGCTACTCTATGGCTCTGCTGCCAGGGGCGAGGCTACAGAGAAGAGCGATGTAGACGTGCTCGTCATCTCCAGCGAGCCTTGCCGGGTTGAGCTCGGGCCACCCTATAGCGTGGTACTACTTACCCTGGAGGAGTGGCTAGGGGCCCCGGAGACGTTTAGGGCGGAGGTGCTCCGGGACGCACTAGTACTCTATGCGTCTGGGCTCCGGCTAAGAGACCTAGTAGCGGGTGAGCCATGGCTCCTCGTCCGCTACACAGCCCCGGCGCCATCCTCAAGGGCATGCGTCTCCAGAGCAGTAGCAGAGCTAGAGAAGAAGGGGTTCGTGGAACGAGTGGCTCCCGGCACAGTACTTGCCCCGCTCAAGGCTGTTGACAAGCTCTTCGAGGTTATCGAGGGCTGCGGAGCAAGGATAAGCTCCTCGCGGACCATAGTGTACCGGGTAACCAGGATGTATTGTGGTAGGTGTCCCTACTGCGGCGCAAGGATAGTTGAGGTGGATTACGAGGAGGCGAAGAAGCGGCTGCGAGAACACCTACTAGTAGCTCACCGGGACCGGGTTGAGGAGGTAGCTGAGAAGCTACGGAGAGAGGGGAAGGGCTTACCCGGGGGCAGTCTCCGCGGCCTCGCTGGCTACCTAGCCTCCCTAGCCATTAGCGAGTGCTAACCCCTTTGATCCCTAAGCCTGGCTCGTTAGGTAGCACGCTCACAGATACTTAGTCTTCCACTTTCTAGTTCTCTACCACAATGCTAGCATAGCGTTCATTTCTGCTTTGCAAGGACGATCCTAGAGAAGAGGCTAGTATCCCGAAAAACTAGCCTATGTCTGTCCATTCTATTACCAGCTCCTCTTAGCTCTTCAAGCGGCTCCTAGGTAGCGGTTTAGGGAGGGACTAGAACAAGGGCTATGGAGGACGGGTAGAGTGGTATCTTTTTCACGGCTTGTTCTCCGTCGGCGTAGCTCAGCCTAATAGTGATGTAGCCTAGGTGGTAGAGCTTGGCTGCGATGTTTGCGCCAGGGCAGCTAGCTTCTAGGCGGTCATAGCTCTTATCAAGGGTTCTCAGCGGCACTATTACTCCGTTCCTCTTATTGAATGGTGGCGGGTAGGGACTTGTCCCCGTGAACTTGGCGTAGAGCCTGGCCTCGGCCCTGTTCTTGCCCTTCAGGGTTATTGTTAGGTTGCAGGGCTTATCCGCTACTATGGCTGCATAGAGCGGGGTAATGCGGGGAACATCTAGGGATACCTTGTCGGGGGCACTCCTAGACCCTACCTCCTCCAGCTTTATTGATTGGAGGACGCGGGAATCGTATTCCTGGTTGACGTGGAGTATCGCGGTGACTCTGTGTGGCTTGGAGTAGAGCCTTATTATTGCTGTTAGCGTGCCCCTAGGAGACGACGCGCTATAGGGCCCTGACAATGAGACTATATAGTCTACTCTGTGGGCCGTCTCCCCGCCGAACTCTATGTGAGCCAATACGTGTCCGTCATAGAGTATATCCATGCCTACTAGCCCACCGCCAGGATTGGCGCGCATAGAGCCCACACAGGTCACAGCCGTGAAGCTAGTGTGTAGCTCCGAGAGCGCTGGAAACATATGACAGTACTCGGAGAAGCCTTTCCCCGAGTAAGTCTTGCTAGGCCCGCTTAGTAGCTGAAGAGCTATGAGGGTTGCCGAGAAAATCGCGACAACGAAGACAATAGCTACGGCCTTAATAGCATCGGGATCGCGCAGCAAGATAGACACCAAGGAAGCTACGGAGACTGCATATCGCTATATAAGCTAAGGGTCTCCCTAGGACGAACTGTTTTGCGAGATAATGCTACCATAAAAATGGGGTTATGATTATAGTAGCTGCAACCCTGCTAGATCCTCTGGTTACGCTTCTTCCTTAGTTCCTCTCTAAGTTTTCTTGTTGCATCCCAATCTATGTTCATTTTCTCAGGATCTATTACTACTCCATAGATATTCCTTGCAGTCTCCAAGGTTACGAGTTCGTTTCTAACATCCTCTAGTACTAGTTTCGGGTCCCTTTCGAGAGGGTCTCCCCAGCCACCGCCACCTGATGTCCTTATGCTTATTAGGTCTCCACGAGACAGCTCTTCTGCTGTAATTTTTCTCACATCTAGTACCTTATTGCCCTTATAGATTAATACTCTGTTACCAGGACCTGGCATACCGCCTGCTACTCCCCAAGGCGGGAAGTCTCTACGACCTACCTGTATTGTCACTATGGCCTTGCTATTGAGTATACGATACTCTCTTATAACGCCGAAACCACCACGGTGTTTTCCATGCCCTGTGCCGTCCTCTGTGTTAAGCATATATCTCTCAACCATTATTGGAAAGTTCTTCTCGTAGACTTCGCTTGAAGCTATATACGTATCGCCGTCACCTATCGCGACAAGGCCACTTGTCCCATCCATATCGTATCCTGCTCCCCAGCCACCTGGCTGGGGCTCGACTATGGCGAAGGGTTCACCAGTGCGATCATCTATACCGCCTACTATCGTGGCTATTATCGATAGGAAGTGGCCTGCTGTAAGCTTATCCGGTACATGTGGCGCTAATGCCTTCCATACCAGGTCTGATGCAAACGCCATGGATTCCCAGTAGGTTGACGTAGGCGCAGGCGGTTTCGGGTTAAATATTGTTCCTTCAGGCGCTATGACTTCTAATGGTTTAAAGAAGCCACCAGTAGGATAGGCATGCGGGTCAGTTACAGCCATGTAAACCTCTCTTACGCCTGATACTGTTGCTGGAAATGGAGAGTTTATTGATATATTAACCTGTGGGTCACTGCCCGTGAAATCCGCGACAAACTTCTCATCCGTTATCTCAACCTTTACCTTGACGTGAACAGGATCATCCTTACCCGCAAGGGCGGCATCAATATAGTCCTCTGCCTCAAACACGCCTTTTGGTAATTCTTTTAGCTTTTGATAAGCATATTTCTCGCCATCCTCGATAAGCTTCGACATAGCCTTTAACACGCTATCGAGACCATATTTCTCGATGAGCTTATGAACACGCTTCATAGCAACACGCATTGATGCAACCTGAGCCTCTATATCACCTCTGGTATACTCGGGTAGTCTTGAATTAGATAATATCATCTCGAGAACATCCTTATTTAGTTCACCAGCATTATAGAGCTTTACACAAGGCATAATCAGTCCTTCCTGATACACCTCCGTCGCGTTGGGGTTCCAGCTCCCAAATGCTGCTCCTCCAACCTCGCTCCAATGCCCCTTACTTAGTATGATACCTATAAGTTCATCACGCCAAAACATCGGCATAGCTAGAGTTACGTCGTTTAGGTGGGTGCCCGCATCATAAGGTACATTGTCAACTATGACGTCGCCGGGATATAGCTCACTACCCCATTTCCTTAACACCTTACGTGCAACGAAATCAAGTACGCCAGAGAAGCCGGGTACCCCAGGGGCCTGTGCTATTAGATTACCCTTAGCATCTGTTATACCTACAGCGAAGTCCAGCACCTCGTAGATAACCGGGCTCTTAGCTGTCCTAGCAAAGGCATAGAACATTTCCTCCGTAGTTACCATGAGACTATTGGCTATTATCTCTAGAGTAAATAGATCAGTTTTACTCATAACCGGCACACCCACTTAACTCGTAAAACTTATCACTATATTACCGTATTTATCGCGTAAAAACTTCTGGCGCTCAAGGACTAATACAGTAGACGTAGGATCCTCTATTATTGCCGGGCCATGACCCTCAACGTCTCTGGGTATCTTGACCCTATCGTATACTGGTACTTCGAGTTCTCTGCCTTTAACAAATATACGTCTATTCTCCTTAATAGCTTCGTCAAGTCTATTGCTAACTCTCTCTATCTCTTTAAGCTTGGGCTTAATCACCTTAGCTATTCCAACGCCATGGAAGTTAACTATCTCGACAGGGCTGTCAAGAAGCTTAAAGCTGTACGCGTGCTCGTGATAATCATGGAATCTTGAAATGATCTCCAGCAGGTCTTGAGTCGTTATGGGCCCAGTCTTAATAGGGACCTTGACTGTGTGTTCCTGGCCCTTATACCTCATATCAGCATAGTGGAATATTACAACGTCCTCCGGAGAAAGGTTCTCTTCTTCTTTAAATATCTCATAAAGCCTTCTATCAACCTCGCTAAATACGTCATTCATCCTATTAACGGTGCTTTCCTCAACTTTCATGACGTTACTTATTATCACGTCATGCCGGATATCCATTAGAAGCATCCCCCAAGCAGAGAACACCCCCGGCGGAACCGATGGTATTATTATCTTCTTTATTTCAAGCTCCTCGGCTATAAATGGAGCAAACATGGGCCCAGATCCACCATAGGCTATGAGTGCGAAGTCTCTTGGGTCATAGCCCTTTTGTACGGATATTATCCTTATCGCGTTCGCCGCGTTCTCGTTAGCTATCATCACTATGGCGTCAGCCGCCTCCTCAACCGAGATATTATAATAATCGGCTATTTTTTCTTTTATAGCCTTTATTGCTAGGTCACGGTATATTTTCATCTCACCGCCAAGCAAATAGTTCGGATTTATAAGGCCATTAACAGCATACGCATCAGTAACAGTAGGTTCCTGCCCGCCCTTACCATAACATGCTGGCCCTGGATAAGCACCAGCAGCCTTCGGGCCAACTCTAAGATTCCCTACAGAGTCTATCCAAGCAATGCTCGTACCGCCATTACCTACCTCTGCTATTTCTATTGTAGGCACCTTAGCTGGGTAACCGGGGTTAAACCGATCTCTTCCAATATAGTAGTCACTCGTCACCTTAGGCTTCAAGTCTTCAACGAGGCTAGCTTTAGTAGTTGTGCTCCCGCCGTCAAGAGCTATGATGTTTCGCTCATCTATAAGCTCGGCTATAGCTATGGCGCCCACAACGCCAGCTACTGGACCCGACTCGACAGTATAGATCGGTAGTTCCTTTGCAAAGCCGAAGGAAGCCATTCCGCCGTTGGAGAGAACTGTAAGGAATTTGCCATTAAAGCCTAGTCTTGTTATTTCTGTCTCAAGAACAGAGAGATACTCCTTCATCTTCGGCTTAACAAAAGCATTAAGCACCGCCGTGTTTATCCTCTCGTACTCTCTCCACTCACGTGTAACCTCACTCGAAATCGTTACCGGTATGTCGAGACCATGCTTCCTAAGCTCCTCTAGCACAATCTTTTTTGCCTCAATTTCGTGCACCGGGTTAAGATACGAGTTCAAGAAGCCTATACAAATGGATTCAACGCCTTCTTTAAGTAACTTATTGAGAGCGTTGACTACGCTTTCCTTACTAAGTCTAGTAACTATATTACCTGTGCCATCAATTCTCTCCTCTATCTCTAAGCTTAGGTAACGTGGAACGAAAGGCTCAGGCTTCTTGTATCTCAGGTTATACATGTCTCTCCTATTTGCCCTCTGCAGAATTAGAACATCTCTATGACCCTTAGTGGTTAAGAGACCAACCTTTGCCCCATCTCGGGTAACTATAGAGTTTATTACAAGAGTCTGGCCATGTATAAACATTGTCACCTTGCTTAAGTCTACCTTGCTCTTCTTTACGACATTAATGACGCCCTCCGCGAGATTTAGAGGCGTGGTTTCGCCCTTAACCCATATAATCTCGCCCGTGTCCTCGACGAAGGCTACAAGGTCTGTGAAAGCTCCTCCTATATCTACGCCAAGCCTAATTTTCAATACAAGTCTCCTCTCGTAGAAAATTCCAAGTGCATCAGTAACATTATGCTGTGGTTTTAAAAATGTCGTAGTTGTTGGTTATTTTTCTTGTATGCTCTAGCATAAATTATATAAAATACTGTAGTGGTCTTCCCAATATGAGGGTAAAGAGTGGGATTTGGTGGATATTTTGTCTAAAAAATATATGCAGAGAGGAATCTCGCAAACAAGTAT
>JALVKZ010000333.1 GCA_027033675.1 Pyrodictiaceae archaeon
CATTCCTCCTCTATTATCTGCTTGGCTCGTTGCTCGTGGCCCGGGTTGCGGTAGCTGTGTAGGAAGCTTATTATGAAAACCTCGGCTTCCCGGCACCACTGCCTAGCTATTCTGCGAACCTGGTTCTCGTCCAGTGGCTCTATCTCGGAGCCGTCAGGGCCTATGCGGCCTCTTACTCCTAGTCTCTGGGACCTGGGAACAAGGGGAGCTGGTCGCTGGAAGAACAGGTTGTATAGCTCTGGTCGATTCTGCCTACCGATCTCAAGGACGTCGCGGAAACCCTCATTGGTTAATAGCACTGCTTTGGGTAGGCGTAGCCCTACTTGTCCAAGGAACGTGTTAGTACCGATGGTTGAGGCATGGACTATTATCTCCACGCTGTCCAGGGCCCAGCCGAGCTTCTCGATACCTTCTATTAGTCCGCGCCACGGCTCTCTCGGTGTGGTAAGCACCTTTAGGTGTAAGAGCTCGCCGCTCTCATCGTCGAAGCCAACCACGTCAGTGAAGGTGCCGCCTATATCTGCTCCTATACGCCTAGCCAGGACACATGCACCTCACGAGCACGCGGAGACACATAGAGTATATGTGATTAAATACAAAACAGAGAGGTTATGGAATGAATTAAGCAACGCTATATGCCGAGGTACGCTTCTCTCACCTTCGGGTTCTTCTCCAGCTCCTCGGGTGTCCCCTCCATCACTATTCGTCCCGTCTCCAATATGTAGGCCCGGTCAGCCACTTTGAGTGAGAGCCTTACGTTCTGCTCAACTAGTAGCACTGTTATGCCGTACTCGTCCCTCAGCTTCTTGGCTAAGAAGATTACCTCCCTTGCAAGCTTTGGTGCCAAGCCTAGGCTTGGCTCATCCATCATCAGTAGCTCGGGCCGCTGTATCAAAGCCCTGCCTATGGCGAGCATTTGTTGCTCGCCGCCGCTAAGTGTTCCCGCTAGCTGGTTTCTTCTCTCACGTAATCTGGGGAAGAGATTGTAGACCATCTCTAGGCTCTCACTAAACTTCTCTTTAGCGCGCTTAGTGTATGCCGCGACACGTAGGTTCTCATAGACTGTTAGCTTGGGGAATATGCCGCGGCCCTCGGGTACGTGTGAGATACCCATCTCAACCCTCTTGTACGCCGGTGTATCGGTGATGTCTTTGCCGCGCCATATTATCCTACCACGTCTCGGCCGTAGTATGCCGGAGATGGTGCGGAGCGTTGTTGTCTTCCCCGCGCCGTTTGCTCCTAGGAGGGCTACTAGCTCACCCTTGTCAACGCTCAGCGAGACCCCGAAGAGGGCTTGGAACTCCCCATAGAAGACCTCTATTGAGTCAACCTCGAGCAGTTTAGGGCTCATGTAGTGGTCACCTCTCATCTTAGTCCTGGGGGCCTAGGTAGGCCTCGATTACCTGCGGGTTGTTGGCCACCTCCTTCGGCGTGCCCTCGGCTATCTTTCTGCCAAAGTGGAGCACCACTATTCTCTCAGCGAAGTTCATAACAGCCCTCATGACGTGCTCAACCATTATCATGGTTATGCCTTTCCTGGAGAGCTCCATTAGGGTCCCAACTAGCTCGTCGACTTCTCTTGGGCGGAGCCCGGCAGCGACCTCGTCTAGGAGGAGTAGCTCTGGGCTAGTAGCTAGGGCTCTCGCTACCTCTAGCCTCTTCTTCTCCACGAGGTTGAGGTCCTTGGCTAGCATGTTTCTCTTTTCGTAGAGGCCCACAGTCTCGAGGACTTCTAGTGCCTTTTCACGGGCCCTACTTATATCGGGTTCGCGTAGAAGCGCTCCGACAACGACGTTGTCTAGCACGGTTAGATTCGATAGCGGTCTCACTATCTGAAATGTACGTGCTATCCCGAGCCTAGTTATCTTGTGGGGAGGCCAGCCTGTTATGTCTACGCCCTTGAACACTATCCTTCCCTTCTCGGGCTTATATATCCCCGATATGACGTTGAAGAGTGTTGTCTTGCCAGCACCGTTGGGGCCTATTAGGCCTAGCCTCTCGCCTCTAAGAACCTCTAGGGAGACATTGTCCAGCGCTACTAGTCCCCCGAAGCGCTTAGTAACATTCTCTACTCTGAGCAGCGTTTCGGCCATAGAGGCGTCACCCGGTCTTTATGTAGCCTTTGCGCTTTAGGTACCCCATTACACCCTCGGGCAAGAAGAGTGAAATTAGGAGGAGTATTACACCCACAACGACTACGTGGAGTCCGAATACCCTGGGGAATGCTGAGACTATCTTTACTCTAACATACTCTGCTGCTGGCACGAAGATGAAAGCGCCTACCAAGGGGCCTATGAAGCTATATATGCCGCCAATGATGCCTGCCACCGATATGTATGTTGATATCGTTATGAGGTCAAATACCGCAAATGGATCGACGTAGTGGAATCTCACAGCATAGAGAGCCCCGGCTAGCCCGGTGAAGAAGCTACTAATGACAAGGGATAGCATGCGGTACCGGAACGTATCTATCCCAAGAGTCTTAGCTACTATCTCGTCTTCTCTAATCGTTTGGAAATAGTACCCCGTACGGCTATTAACGATGCGGTAAAGTACCACTATCTCGACAAGGAGTACTAAGAGAGCCACATAGACGTAGACAAAGGGCCCCGTGAACTGCATATAGTATAGGGCTTTGCTCGGCCCAACTATGGGTGCTTGGAGTCCGCGAGCCGCGCCCACGTAGCCCCAGTGGGCAAATGCCAGCTTGAATATCTCGCCAACAGCTATTGTTGCTAGTGTGAACCAGTGGCTTCTTAAACGCAGTAACGGGAATCCCAGCAGGAAGCCCACCGCGGCTGCCATGACTCCGGCGAGCCATATGCCTATCCAGGGCGACACATTGTAGTAGAGCATCGCCACCATGACAGTGTAGGCGCCTACTCCGAAGAATGCTGCGTGACCGAGACTAAACATCCCAGTATAGCCCTGCATAAGGTTCCATGCCAGCGCTGCTACACCGTACATAAGTGAGAGGAATAGCATGTTAGCATAGAATGGCTGTCCAGTAATACTGAAAATGGCTGGTAGTGCTAGTAGGAGTGCCGAGACCGCTACAACGACTGGGTTTCTTGCATACCTCATTAGTTCTCTCACAGCTACTCACCTCTCCCGAAGAGCCCGGTGGGCTTTACGAGGATTATCAATAGGAATATTATGAAGGCGACTACGTCCTTGAGTGCTGGGTTCACGAAGAGGGCGCTAACACTCTCAATCACGCCTATCAATATGCCTCCTAGATAGGCTCCAAACACGCTCCCAAAACCGCCTAGAACCACGACTATGAAGGCTATGAGGGCGAAGAATGCACCCATCTCGGGGAATATTGGGTAAAAGAGTGCTAGTATTGCACCAGCCAGCCCAGCTATTCCTACTCCTATGCCGAAGGCTAGGTCGTACATCCTCTTAACATTAATGCCCATGAGCTCAGCTACTACCCGGTTCTGCGATGTTGCTCGTAGAGCTATACCTGTATCAGTCTTGAAGAGGAATATGTAGAGCCCGGCAGCGACTAGAAGTGATACTATGAAGGCTATTAGCTTCGGCAACGGTATAGTCAAGGGCCCTACGTGATAATAGACGTTCGCGTACCAGCTCGCGATACGCCGAGTATAGGGGCCGAAAGCAGCCTCCACACCGTACCTTATAATGAGCAGAATTGCGAACGTTACTGCTATCTGGGTGAGGAGCGGGGCATCCAGTATCCTATTGATGACTGCTCTCTGAGTAAGCACGCCAAGTGCATAGACAACCACGAAGGCTGCCACAGCACCTACGAGGGGATCTATCCCGGCTAGGTAGAGGAAGTAAGCAGTCAAGGCACCAAGCATCATGTAGTCTCCATGAGCAAAGTTGATTATCTCCATAACACCCCAGATCAGCGCCAGGCCGACACCCACAAGCGCATAGATGCTGCCAATCAATATACCGTCAACAGTTGATGCTAAGAGATCAACCGCTGCAACCATGACTCAACAGCCCCACCACTCTAACTATTGCTTGAGGAAAATCCACCGCAGACAAGAGAAACATGGATGAAATGATGAGACAGGAGAAACTGGGGAAAAACTCAGGGGGTGTGTGAAGCAATGTTTCGGCTCCCCTTAGGCTTCTCGGGGTCTCTCTTAGCGAGCATCACCTTTGGTTCCATGGCGGAAATGGCACGACTGGTTGCTTAGTGGCGAACTCCGGAGGGTAGACTGTGTAGTATTTACCGTCATTCATCATCTGGACTACTATGCCTTGGCCTAGTATGTTCTGGCCATTCTTGTCGAACTTGACGCCCTTCCATGGCATGATTAGCTTGTCTCCTGGTATGTAGAGGTTTGCTAGGGAGTCGCGTAGCGTGTCGCGGAACTTCTGGAGATCGTTCCACGGCTTTGCCTTCTTGCATGCATCCTCGAGCGCGTAGTAGAGCACCCATACACCAGTATAGTCACGAGCAGAGTTGCCGTCAAGGTCTACGCCGTACTTCTTCTTATACTCTTGGTCTACTTGTTTTAGGCGCGGTATCTTCTCTATGAGGTCCCAGTTAAAGACCTCTCTAGAGAATATGTACCAGCCGTCCTTGCCGACGTTCTTCACATAACCCGGTGATATGAAGCCCGCGTCCTGGGCAAGGACTACCTTGGGTGCAAAGTTATGCGCCTTCATTGTCCTTACTAGGAGGAGTGCATCCTGTACATAGGATGCTACTAGGAGGACATCAGGGTTAGCTGCTTTGAGCGACTCTACCTCCGTGTCTAGGCTCGTGACTGTGGCTGCGTGGTAGCTTACCTCCTTGACTAGCTTGAACCCGGCCTCGGTGAAGTACTTCTTCCACGCCTCTGCTACTCCGCTACCCCACTCGGAGTCCTCGTGTATTATGGCAAAGGTCTTTAGCCCAAGGTTGTATTTCTCGTTAAGCCACTTGATGAACTCTGCTTGCTGCTTAGCGAACATGGCGTCGTGTGGAGTGACTCTGAAGAAGTACTTATAGCCTCTCTGAGTCAGCGCCGGGGACGTTGAGTCAGGGTTCACAAAGGGCACGTGATACCTCTCTGCTACCTCGCTAGCCGTCTTGGTTACTGCGCTCTGGTAGGCACCTATGAGTGCGACCACCTTTTCTTGTGTGATAAGTCTCTCGGCCTCAGCTGCCCCCGTCTCCGGCTTGCCAGCGCTATCACCCCATGCTATGACTATCTTCGCGCCTCCACAGCTCTTAACGCCGCCCTGCGAGTTAATCTGCTCCACAGCGAACTCTATGCCATGCTTGAGGTCAGCGCCAGTTTCTGCGAGGCGGCCACTGAGGGGGAGAATTACCCCAACTTTTATGACGTGTTCTTTTGTGCCTCCTTTACCGCCTTTGGAGTAGTAGTAAGCCACGCCCCCAATAATCACAATGATTATTATCGCTACTGTTATCCAGAGGATCGTTGATTGTTTAGCCATACCATTTAGCACCCCTGGCTCATGTAACTTCACTGGTTAAAAGATTCATTAAGGGAGATATTAAAGGTTAGCTTAAGGGGTGAACTCTGGGTGTATGGGTGGCGTGCACGTGTAGGATTGATAATACCCTCATCGAACACGACCATGGAGCCAGAGATGTGGAAGCTCATGCCCGAGGGAGTAAGTATTCATAGTGCAAGAGCTCGACTAGAAAAAGTTACCGTTGAAGAACTCTATGCCATGGAGAAGGAGGTAGCGTATGCCTCAAAGCTACTAGCAACAGCTGATGTAGACATAGTTGTGTTTGGGTGTACAACTGGTAGCCTTGTCGGAGGTACCGGCTACGATGAGAAAATTGCAAGAGAGATAAGTAAGGCATCAGGCAAACCAGCTGTTGCGACAGCTACAGCCGTTATAGAAGCACTCAAAGTACTTGGTGCGAGGAATATTGCTCTCGCAACGCCCTACATAGACGAGGTTAATGAGAAGGAGGTAAGGTTTCTTGAGAGTCATGGCTACCGTGTTGTTGACTTAAAGGCTCTCCGTATAGAGAGGAACACTGATATCGGCAGGGTCTCGCCAAGTACTGTGTATAGGCTTGTAAGGAGCCTAGACACCAGGAATGCCGACGTGGTGTTTATTAGCTGCACAAATCTACGCACCATCGAGGTAATAGACGTGCTAGAGAAGGACCTAGGCCTACCAGTATTCTCAAGCAACACCGCTACTGCATGGATGACTCTCCGTACTCTAGGCATACGAGAGACAGGGTTTCCTGCAGGCCAGCTTCTACGAAAATATCTGTGATACAGGGGCTTCTCTGCGAGAGACTCTTGGTAGGGGTAATACTGGGGCGGTGCTCTCTAGCCCTCTCCTTCAACGAATAGGTTCGGGTGGGGGTGAGGGAGTGGTTATTAAGCATAAACGCTTCTTCCCCGACGCTGCGCCAGTAATTACGCCACGCGCTGCACCACTAATGGAGCCCGGCATAGGCCTATGCCTAGGAGCTGGCATCGCGTGCTCGAGTCCCATGGGGCGGCATAGATGACTGTCTCTCCTTCTTTTTCCGCAGCGTCTCCATGACCAATATGTAGTCAGCGACTATTCTTGCCTCGTCGAGCGCTGTAAAG